>NZ_JBGCCT010000048.1 GCF_041260665.1 Catenulispora sp. GP43
GCCGCCCCCCCGCCCCGGCCGGGGGGGGCGCGGGCTCGGTGCTCCCCCCAAACCCCCCCCCCCCCCCCCCCGCGGGGGGGGGGGCGCCCCCCCCCCCCCCCCCCCCCCCCCACTCATCCTCCCGTCAGCCCTCCCGCATCAGGAAGGAAGGTTCCACTGCTGGTTCGCCCCGTCCGTGCAGTCCCAGATCTGCAACCTGGTCCCGTTCGCCGAACTCGGTCCCGTGGCGTCCAGGCACCGTCCCGAGCCGGTGTTCACCAACTCCCCGTTGGCCTGGTGCTGCCATTTCTGCGCGCCGGTTCCGTTGCAGTCGTACAACTGCACCTGCGTCCCGTTCGCCGTCCCGGCGCTCGTCACGTCCATGCACTTGCCGAGCGCCTGCAGCGACCCGTCCGCCGCGACCGTCCACTGCTGGGCGCCGGTCCCGTTGCAGTCGTACAGCTGCACCGCGGTCCCGTTCGCCGAGTTCGCGCCCGCGACGTCGATGCACTTGCCGCCGTAGCCGGTGATCTGGCCGGTCGGCGCGCCGGTTCCGCCGCCGGTGCCCTGCGTACCGCTCCAGGTGAACGTCGCAGAGGTCTGCGCCGGCAGCGAGTAGCTGAACGTCTCGTTGCCCCAGTTCACCGTAAGCGTCTGAGTGCTGCCGGACTCGTTGTACGCCACCAGGGCCTTGGAGCCGTCGGGGTTCTGCCACGCGACGTTCGGGATGCTGCTGTTCGCCGTGGAGTCGATCCGGTACGCGCCGGGCTTCACGAACTTGGTGAGCTGCCCCATGTCGTAGTACTCGATGTTGTAGTCGACCTGGCCGGACTCCCCGTCGCCGTTGTGCACGGTGACCAGCCCGGTGCAGGTGCCGCAGCCGCCGTTGTGCGGGCCCATGTTCTGGTCCACGGCCAGCGACCACTTCACCACCGACTTACCCCAGTTGCGGGTGTAGTCGATGATGTTGTTCATGTCCTCCTGCTGCTGGTTGGCGATCCAGGTGCCGCCGGAGTGCTCGGTGTCGTAGGCGTCCACGTTCGGGTACTGGTTGTGGATGTCCGTCTGTGTGGTGACGCTGCCCTCGTACCCGTGCCAGGCGATGCCGCCGAAGTTCGGGTCGTTGCGGACGGTCGCGTCGTCGACGGTGGGGGCGCCGTACGAGGCGTAGCTGTCCGGGTTCCAGTCCAGGGCCAGCACCTTCGTCGACAGCCCCGCCGCGTGGAAGGCCGGCAGCAGGTCGTTGGCCGTGAAGTAGTCCAGGCCCGATCCGTTCCACTGCATCGAGGGGTAGCCGGAGCAGCAGGTGGGCTCGTTCTGCACCGACACGAAGTCGATCGGGACGCCCTGGGCTTGGTAGGCCTGGATGTACTTGACGAAGTACTGCGCGTAGGCGGCGTAGTACTGCGACTGGAGCCAGCCCTGGCTGTAGGCGCCGCTGTCCTTCATCCACGGCGGCGCGGTCCACGGCGTCGCCATCACCTTCAGGCCCGGGTTGAGCTGCTGCGCCTGCTTGGTCAGCGGCAGGACGTCGGCCAGGTCGTGGGCGATCGAGAAGTTCGCCAGGGTGGGGTCGGTCTGGCCGGACGGCATGTCGTCGAAGGTGTAGTTGTACCGGGCCAGGTCCGAGGCGCCCATCGGGTTGCGCAGGAAGTCCAGGCCGATGCCCGACGTGGGGCTGAACAGGTTGGTCATCAGGGTATTGCGAGTGGCGGCGCTGAGCGCTCCGCTGCTGTTGATCAGCCACGCCGCGGTGTCGGTGAAGGACGCCCCGGCGCCGGTGAACTGCTGGTAATGATTGTTCTCGTTGACGTTCACCACCTGACCGGCACTGCCGGAGCCGGCGTTGAACGAGATCGGGGCCTGCTGTTGCAGACCGCGGGTGACATTCCGTCCGCCGGAGTCGTTGGTGCTCGTCAGCCAGATGCTGACCGACTCGTTCGCGGCGTGCGCGGGGACGTCGGCGAGCGCGAACCCGGACGTGACGAGTGCCGCGGCGGTGACCGAGCGGATCAGAAGCCTGATCCGGCGTCTCGCGGTCGGGCCTGGGGACGTTTTCGGCATGGTGGCACCTCGGAACCGCTTGTGGGGGAGTGGGGAAGGCGCACGGACTGCTGCTTGATCATCAGCCCTTTTATTCACTTCTTAGTTCAAGACGTGATTGAACTCCCGGCGCCCGCTCTCGTCAAGGGTCTAAACCAATCGGCGGGATCGGTGTCCGGTGTGGATCAGCAGGAACCGACCCGCGGCACCGAGGTCGTGGCAGAATCGCCTCCCGTGACCTCCCGCGCCCAGAAAACGACACGTGACCTGCGGTGGCACAACCGCTCGGATCTGCTGACGCGGCTGTATCTGGGCGAGGCCACCAACCGCAACGATCTGGCCCGGGCCTCCGGGCTGAGCGCGGCGACGGTCAGCAACGTGGTCTCCGACCTGATCGCCGACGGCCTGGTCGGCGAGAACGGCTCGCTGAGCTCGGCGGGCGGCCGCCCGCGCTCGCTGCTGCGCGTGCTCCCCGCGTACGGGCACGTCGTCGGCGTCGACATCGGCGAGACCGAGGTCCGGGTCGGGCTGTTCGACTGGACCCTGAACCCGGTCGCCGACGAAGTGCGGCCGGTGGACACTCCCAAAGTGCCGCCGCGGGAAGTGGCCGACCAGATCCTGTCCGAGATATACGCGGTCACCGAGCGCGCCGGGATCGCGGTGGGGAACCTGGTCGGCGTCGGCATCGGCGTTCCGGGCGCCGGGGGATCGGTGATCCACGCGCCCACCCTCGGCTGGTCCGCCGTCCCGCTGGCCGGGCTGCTCCGGGACCGCCTCGGCTTCACCCCCGACGTCGACAACGGCGCCATGGCCCTGGGCCAGGCCGAAGCCTGGCGCGGAGCCGCGCGCGGCGCCGAACGCGCCGTGACCCTCCTGCTCGGCATCGGAGCCGGCGGGGCGCTGTCGCTGGCCGCCGGTCCCGGCGGCCGGGCGCGCAGCTTCACCATGGAGTGGGGACACACGGTCGTCGACCTCGAAGGCCCCATCTGCCGCTGCGGAGCACGCGGCTGCCTGGAGGCCTACATCGGAGCCGAAGCGATCCTCGCGCGGTACGAAGCCACGCCGGGCAGCACGCCGCTGAGCAGTGCGGACGGGGTCGAGGCGCAGCTCGCCGAACTCGTCGCACGCGCCGCGCAGCACCGGGAACCCGCGGCGCTCGCCCTTCTGGAAGCGACCGCCGCGTACCTCGGTGTGGGAATCAGCAATCTGATCAACCTGGTGGCGCCGGACCGCGTCATCATCTCCGGCTGGGCCGGCGCGCTGCTGTGCCAGGCGTCGCTGTTGCCCGCTGTCCGCTCTGCGGTGCGCCAGCACGCCCTTCCGTACCTGGACGAGTTCACGCGCATCGAGCCGGGCGAACTCGGCCCCTCGGCGACGGCGCTCGGCGCGGCGACGCTGCCGGTCGCGCGGTTGCTGGCCGACGGCGGCCGGCGCGGGGACGGCTGAGTCCGCCCCCGCGGGGTACACCGGACGTCCTAGGCGCCGGACCTACCGGGTTGCCCTACTAAATGTACGAGGCCACCTCGGCCGCCGGGTCGAACTCGGTGTGTTCCCACTTCCACCGCGTCAGCCGCGGTATGACCCAGTACCCGTAGATCCCCAAGGTGATGCAGGTGAAGAACCACCACTTGATCCAGTTGCCGAACAGGCCCCAGGCCGACCCGGTGAACACCAGCCGCCGGCCGTCGATGTAGGAGTGCTTGGCCTGCCAGCGCTGCATCAGCACCACGCCGAACGGGTAGCAGATGCCGAGGGTGAGCACGGTGACGAGTCCGGCCAGCAGGGCGGTGCCCCAGAACGTGGCCGCGCCTCCGTCGAACGTGAAGCGGGTGCCTTCGCGTGCCATGGTGCTGACTCCTTTCAGCGGTGTCGTGGTGGAGCGGGGCGGTGAGTCTCAGGACGAGCTGGGCGGGGGCGGGTGGTAGCCGGCGACCGTCGTCAGCTGGCCGTTGCCGAGGATGAGCGTCCCGGCGATGCTGCCGATACCGTCGCTGTCGAGGCTGACGTACTTGATGTCGAGCCGCAGCACGCCGCTCACGTCGAGGTTGATCTGCGCCGGGTGGCCGAGCGTGGGCGTGAAGGTGGCGATCTTGTCGCCGTCCCCGTCGATCTCGATCGTGGGGTGCAGCGTGGACTTCGCCGAGTTGTCGTCGAGCCCGATCAGGCCGGTGAACTTCGTGTAGTCGCGGCCGAGGTTGTAGCCCACGTCACCGTTGTTGTTCGCGTCCTGCAGGTCCTGGGCGATCGTGAACTGCTGAAGCGTCCCGTTGAGCATGGGATTGGCGTCCTGCGACTTCCACGCCCCGCCGGCCGGCGTCAGGTCGGACAGCGGGACGACGCCGATCTCCGTGGTGTTCGGGGTCAGCGGGGTGGCGGGCTGCGATCCGGTGCCGGTCCCGGTCGGGGTGCCGGTACCAGTGCCGGCGCCGTCACCGGTGGCTCCTGTGCCCCCTCCGTCGCCGGATATCGCGGACGTCGCCCCCGGCGCGGTGACGGTGACCGTCGGGCCGGGCGGCCCGGCCGTGGTGGTCGACCCGCCGCCACCGCCGAGCGCCGTGCCCACCGCGCCCCCGACGATCAGCGCGACGACCGCCGGGATCACGGCGAGGATCTTGCCGCCGGGGGTCCGCCACGCCGCGCGCACGTGGTCCATGGCGCCGACGTCGCCGCCGGGGCCGTCCGGGCCGTCGTTCGGCTCGTTCATGTTCGTCCTCCTCGATGTCAGGACCACGGTGGACCTGTCGCGAGGCGGACAAACGGTTTTAGTACGGGATTCGCGAGATTTCCCGATGGGAGGTTACCCTGCGGTACGCGCAAACACCTTTTCAAGGGAACGCGACGCCGCGCAGCTTCTCGATATCCCGTACGGCGATCCGACGATAACCGTTGTTGACAATGCCGGCTTCGCGCAAATGTTTCAACGCTTTGAAAACGGTGGGCTCGGCCGCCCCGACCAGAGACGCGATCTCCGGCTGCGTCAGCGGCCAGCGGATGACGATGTCCGTGCCCTCACGCTCGCCGTATGTCATGGCCAGGTCATAGATGACGCGGGCCAGCCGGGTCGGCGCGTTGCTGCCGGCGAAGTCGATCCGCCGGCTGTTGGCGACCCGGAGCTTGTCCACGACCGAGCGGCTGACCGCCTGCGACAACACCGCGTCCGTGGTCAGCGCGGCCAGGAAATCGGAGCGGGTGACCAGCCGGTACACCAGCGGGCCGCAGCTGGTGACGGTGGCCGAGCGCGGTTTGCCGTCCAGCGCGCCGAACTCGCCGATCAGATCGCCGCCGACCCGCACCGCCAACAGCGCCTCGCGCTGGTCCTGCGTGCGGCCGGTGACCTTGACGACGCCGTCCAGCAGGATCAGCACCGACGTCGACTGGTCCTCCTCCCGGATCAGCACCGTGCCCGGCGGCCGCTGCGCCATGATCCCCAGGCTCAGGAACCGTTCGCGGGCCGCATCGGACAGGCCGCCCAGAAGACTGGTCTCCGGCCACCGCCACGTACCGCGCGCGGCGGCCCGCTGTGGCTTTAGCAGGGGATCCGGGCCCGAACGGTCCAGACGGTCCATGCGGTTCTCCTCCACCATCGCCGGGGAAGCGGGATTGCCGAGAACATTGTGCGCCGCGGACTTCTGACCCGCGCCCCTTACACAGAAGCCCAGGGGATTCCACGGAATCCGTATTGGTACGGGGTTCGCTCGCACGAATTGGTGAACAGTGGGGTCCGGAGGGGAGGAGCCGGCTCCAATGCTCTGAATACCAAGGGGGTTCGTATGACGGACGAGGGGAATGGATCGCAAGGCCCGGATAGCGGATCCCGACGCCTGTGCGCGGCGCTGTCGTCGGACCGGCCCGGGATCCTGGCCGAGGCGTGCGGCCGGGGACAGTTCGGCCGCTTGTTCCTGGCGGTGCTGGACGACGGGACACAGGCCGCGATAGCACCGGCAGGCATCGACGAGGTGCGGCTGGTCCGCGACCTCGTGGGCGCGGTGAGCGCGCGGCTGCCCGACGCGGCGCAGGCCGGGCGTCCGCCGACGCTGCTGGCCCTGAACGTCGGCCTCATGCGGGTGCTCGACGACGGTTTCGCGGGAGCGGGCCTGGACCGGGCCCGCGGCCTCGCGAACGACGCCGCGCTCCGTACCGCGGTCGGCGGCCACGCGCGTGGGGGATTCGCGGTGGTGCTGTCCGACGGTTTGTACACCGACCTGCGCGACGAGGGCTACGCGCTCGAGGACTGGCATCAGGTGCGGGGTTCGGGAGCGTGGTTCCGGTGCCTCGGCGCGCCGCAGACGTGAGCAGACGTAAGGGGAATCGTGAACGACCAACCGGAATACCGCTCGATCCTCGCCGTCGACATCGAGAAGTCCTCAGGGCGCGGCAATCATGCCCTGTTGACGATCCGCGAGGCGCTCAGGCGCTGCTTGACCGAGTCGATCGACCACAGCGGCATCGTCTGGGACGACTGTCTGGTCGAGGACCTGGGGGACGGGCTTCGGGTGACGATGCCGGCCGGCACCGCGCGGGCCGCCCTGGTCCATCCGCTCGTCACCGAACTGGTCGCGCGGCTTCGCGGTCACAACCGGATGCACGCCGCCCTCGGCCGGATCCGGGTGCGGATGGCTGTGCACTCCGGCGACGTCTTCATCGGGCCGCAGGGCGTCCCGGCCGGCAGCTCGCTGATCGTCCTGGCCCGCATGCTCGACTCGCGGGCCTGCCGCGAGGCGCTGGCGAGCGCACCGGAGTCGACACCGCTGGCGCTGCTCGTCTCCCAGCACTTCTACGACGAGGCGATCGCCCACGGCTATGTGGGCATCGAGGCGGCTGAGTTCCGCCGGGTCGAGGTGGAGGAGAAGGAGTACGCGGCCGGGGCGTGGCTGTACGTGCCCGGGGCGCCGGCCGGCGGACCGGCGCGGGAGGACGGGCCTTCGCAGCGGTCGGACGGGCCTTCGCAGCCGTCGGACGGTCGCGCGTCCATGTCCGTCGTCGCCAACGACTCCGCCCGGGCGATCGGCGTCCAGCACGGCGACGTGCACATCCACAACCTCTGAACGGAATCCATGGACGAGATGGCAACCCTGGCGGCCGCGGCCGCCGCGACCCTGGTGACGGCCATGGCCACGGACACCTGGACCGGGGTCCGCGACAAGGTCGCGAAGCTGTTCCGCCGGCGCCGGCGCGGCAGGGCCGCCCAGCGGATCGAGGCCGAACTCGACGCCGACGCGGCCGCCGTGGCGCGCGCCGCCGAGCCCGACGCCGCCCGCCGCGCACTGCTCGGCCGGTGGACGCTGGAGTTCTCCGCGCTGTTGAACGACGACCCGGAATGCCGGGTCCCGCTCGCCGAACTGGTCGTGGCCTACGCCTCGGACCTGAGCGAGGACCAGCGCGTCTTCCTCACCTACCAGACCGCCGTCGCGCACGACTACGCCACCGTGTTCGCCGTCCAGCACGGCGACATGCACCTGCACGGCCTTCCGCGGACTGCGACCGACAGGACCGGACCCTGATGCCCGCCGAGCCAGCCGATTACGCGGAACACGCCGAGCACGCGGAGCCCGACGCCGCCCGCCTGGCCGCCGAGGGCGGCGAGGCCCTGGTCGCCGCGATGCCGACGCCGGCCTGGCCGGCCCTGCGCGAGGCGGCGCTGGAGGCGCTCCACGAGGCCGGGCCGGGCCTGGAGGGCGTCCTGGTCGCCGAGCTCGACGTGAACGCGCGCATGCTCGGCGCCGCCGACCCCGCACACGTCGCGGTCCTGCGCCAGATACTGGTGGCACGCTGGCGCGAGCACCTGGCGCGGGTCCTGGCCGAGAACCCCGGCGCGGACGAGGCGGTGCGCCGGCTGGTCGAGCGGATCGCCGCGGCGGCCCCGGGCGCGGAGCGTGCCGGGAAGACGATGACGAACATCGCCAGGGACCACTCGACGCTGTTCGCGGTGATGGACGGGAACATCATCCAGCACGGACAATGCCGGGAACCGGGTTCGCGATAGTCATATCAATGAGAGGGAGCGGCGGGGGCTCGCTCGGCTTGGGGTGCTGCTGAGCCCGGCCGGTGAGCCCGCGTCGGCTTGCGGCTCTGAAGGTCGCCGGCTGCGCGAGTGCTGACCCGCGGCGCAAGCCCGCCTGGTGCCTGCGCCGATTCGCGCTTTCTCGCGCACCCACCGCGGACCCCTGCCGTCAACTCCGGTTGACACCGGCCCGGCCGTCAACCTACATTGACACCATGACCGAGGCAACAGATCTGGCCGCCGCGGCCGGCAGCACCGACCCGCGCGAAGGCCTCCGCGCGGTGGCGGCGCTGGGCCGGCTGCTGGAAAGCCTGGAGACCCTCCAGGTCAGTCACGCCCGGGCCAAAGGCTGGTCATGGCAGGAGATCGCCGACGAGCTCGGCGTCAGCAAGCAGGCTGTCCACAAGAAGCACGCCGGGCGGACGCGGGGAGCGTCCCTGCCCGCGTCCGGACGGGAGATGTGATGTTCGAACGGTTCACGGCCGGCGCGCGGGCGACAGTGGTCGTCGCTCAGGACTCGGCGCGGTTTCTGGGGCACCGGGGTATCGGGACCGAGCACGTCCTGCTCGGGCTGATCGCCGGCGGGGAGGTCGAGGTCGCGGGCCGGGTGCTCGCCGGGGCCGGGGTCTGGCGGGAGCGGGTGATCGCCGGCATCGAGCGGATCGAGCAGGCCCGGCAGGAGCCGGAGCGCGATCTGGCCGAGAAGGACGCCGCGGCGCTGCGGACCATCGGCATAGACCTCGACGCGGTACGCGCCGCCGTCGAGGAGTCGTTCGGCCCCGGCGCGTTGGATGGCGGAAACGCCCAGCGGCATCAGGGCCCGTGGTGGCGGCGGCCCCGCCAGGAGCAGCGCACCGGCGGAGCCCCGCGCGGCCACATCCCCTTCACTCCGCGCGCCAAGAAGGTCCTGGAGCTGTCCCTGCGCGAAGCCCAGGCGCTCAATCACGACTACATCGGCACGGAGCACGTCCTGCTCGGCCTCATCCGCGAGGGCCAAGGCCGGGCCGCCCAGATCCTGCACGACGAGCACGTCCCCCTGGAGCAGCTCCGCGACCAAGTGCTCGCCGAACTCCAGCGCGCCGGATGAAGACGGGCGCCCGCCCTCAGGCCGACCGGGCCTGCTTCATCAGTGTCTTCCCGAAATCCCACATCATCCCGGTCCCCTTGTGCGCGTCCTCCATGACGTCCTCGAAGGCCGCCAAGAACTCCGCGACCTCCCGCTCGCCGACGGTCAGCGGCGGCAGCAGCTTCACCACCTCCAGATAGTCCCCCGACACCTGGGTCAGGATCCGGTGCCGCCCATACAGCGCCATGACGATCATCTGCGAGAACAGCCCCTTGCGGGCCGCCTGGAGCATCGACCATCCCGCCTTCAGCCGCAGCGAGGAGGCCTTCCCGAACTCGATCCCGATCATCAGCCCCCGTCCTCGCACGTCCGCGAGCATCTCGTATCGTCCGATCATCTCCTTCAGCCCCGCGGTGAGCTGGTCGCCGGCCTGCGCGGCGTTCGCCGTCAGGTCGTCCTCCTCCAGCACCGCCAGCGTGGCCAGCCCCGCCGTCATGGCCATCGCCATCGACCCGAACGTCGAGTCGTGCACCAGGACCCGGTCCATCGAGGAGTAGACCTTCTGGAAGATCCACTCTTTGCCCAGCGTCGCGCCGACCGGCACGAATCCCCCCGACAACGTCTTGGCGACCGTCACCAGATCCGGCTCCAGCCCCTCGGCCTCGTACGCGAAGAACGTGCCGGTCCGCCCCAACCCGGTCTGCACCTCGTCGCAGATCAGCAGCGCCTTGTGCTTGCGCAACAGCTCCTGGGCCTGCGGCAGGTACCCGGCCGGCGGCAGGAACACCCCCTTGCCCTGGATCGGCTCGACGATGAACGCCGCGACGTCACCCTTGCGGAGCTCGGCCTCCAACGCCGCCGGATCCCCGAACGCGACGGCGTCGCCGGGCAACAGCGGCCCGAACCCGCTCCGGAACTCCTTGGCGCCGTTGACCGACAACGACCCCGCGGTCAGCCCGTGGAACGCGTGGTCGGCGTACAGCACCCGCGGCTTGCCGGTCGCACACCGCGCGAACTTCAACGCCGTCTCCACCGCCTCGGTCCCGCTGTTCGCGAAGTACGCCCGCTCCATCCCCGGCGCCTTGCCGACCAGCTGCTCGGCCAGCAGGCCGGCCAGCAGGGCGCAGTCGAACTGCACGAGGTCGGCGACCTGCGCGTCGAGGTACTGATGCAGGGCCTGCCGGACCACCGGGTGGTTGCGACCGAGCCCGAACACGCCGAACCCGCTGAGGAAGTCCAGGTACCGCTGCCCGTCGGCACCGGTCAGATAGGCCCCCTCCGCCTGTTCGTAAACGGTGTCGAACCCGATGGTCCGCAGCGTCCGGGCCAGCTGGGGGTTGCCGTACCTGGCGTGCAGGCCGTATCCCTCGCCTCGGCGCGCGGCGAGTAGTTCGGCGAGGTCGAATCCCATGGAATGAGTTTCGCCTACAGAAGTCCGCTACCGCACGTTAGACACGATTTGCCGTCTCGCAGCCCACGGCCGGGGCGACGATCAGCAGGAACGCGATGACCAGCAGCCGCCGAACGCAAAGAGCGGCGGATCGGAAACCCGATCCGCCGCCCGCTGTCTCAGAACAGCGCTATCAGCGTCAGTTGACGTTCAGCGCGGTGTCGTCGATGACGAACGAGGTCTGCAGCGAGGAGTCCTCGGTGCCGGTGAACTTCAGCGTGACGGTCTGGCCGATGTAGCTGGCCAGGCTGAAGGAGTGCTGGGTGTAGCCGGTGTTGTGGTTGAGGTTGGAGTAGGTGGCCAGGGTGCCCAGGACGGTGTTGGAGGAGTTCAGGACCTGGACCTTCAGCGTGTCGTACGCGGTGGTGGTCGAGGTCTCAGCGGTGTCGACGTGCAGCCAGAAGGCGAAGTTCGCCGTCTTGCAGGTGGCGGGGATGCTCACCGACTGCGAGAGCGTGTCGGTGTGGGTGGTGCCGTAGCCGTCCAGCCAGGCGTCGTAGCTGCCGGAGTGGGCCGGCTCGGAGGCGGTGTCGCTGTTGATGACACCCGAGGACGCGGCCCACGGCGCGGCGCTACCGGTCTCGAAGCCGGGGTTGCCCAGCAGCTGGGTCGCGCTGCAGCCGCCGCCGGTGGAGCTGACCGTCCAGGTGAAGGAGGTCGAGCCGGAAGCGGTGCCGGAGGAGGCGGTGACGGTCACGGTCGAGGTGCCGGCCGTGGTGGGGGTGCCGGTGATGGCGCCGGAGCTGCTGATCGACAGGCCGGCCGGCAGGCCGGTGGCCGAGTAGGTCAGCGCCTTGCTCGCCGAGTCCGAGCCCGAGATCTGCAGGGTGCTGATCGCGGTGCCGGCGGTCGAGCTCTGGTTGCCCGGGTTGTTGACGGTGACCGTCTCGGTGCCGCCGCTGCCGCCGGTCTGCAGGCCGGCGATGCCGTTCGGGGTGCCGATGCCGGTGGGGCCGTCGTAGCCGGTGCCGGCGGTGCACAGGTAGCTGGGGGTGCAGCTGCCGTCGTTGCCGGAGGTGACGTCGTAGAAGTTGCTGGTGTGCTGGTAGATGTCCTGCGCCGGGGTGGCGCCGGCGTTACCCGCCAGGGCGTACATCGCGGCGACCATCGGGGAGGACGCCGACGTGCCGCCGACCTCGTTCCAGCCGGTGTTGCCGTTGGAGGTGTCGTAGACGGCGACGCCGGTGGCCGGGTCGGCGTCGGCGGCGACGTCGTTGTCGATGCGCTTGGAGCAGCCCGACGGGAGGTTCAGCGAGGTCTGCCACGCCGGCTGGGCCTCGTAGGCCGAGCAGCCCGAGCCGGTGCCCTCCGAGCCGGTGGTGGTGTTCCACACCGACTCGGTCCAGCCGCGGCTGGTGGAGGCGGTGGTCAGGTTGGTGCCGCCGACCGAGACCACGTTCGGCGAGGTCGCCGGGTAGGACGCGCCGTAGTCCGAGTCACCGGCGGACACGGTGGTCACGGTGCCGGAGGCGTGCTTGAAGTAGGTGTTGTCCGACGAGGGGTCGGTCGAGGACTCCGAGCCGCCCCACGAGTTGGATATGTAGGTGGCCACGCTGGCGGCGGCGGCCTGTGCGACGTAGAGGCCGTTGCTGGAGTCGTCGTTCGCCTCGACCAGCACGATGCTGCACAGCGGGCAGATCGCGGAGGCCATGTCCAGGTCCAAGGACTCCTCGAGCGTCCAGTCGTCGCCCGACGGCGGGGCCGCGGGCAGCGGGGAGGTCGCGCCGTTCTGGTTGACCTTCTTGAAGTTCGCCGCCGGCAGGCCCGCCGCCGTGCGGTACGCGGCCAGGTCGGACGCGGCGTTGGCGTCGTCGTAGGCGTCGACGATGGCGATGGTGCGCCCGGCGCCGTTCGACGCCGCGGCGGAGGTCAGGTTGTACGCCGACTGCAGCTGAGAGGGGCCGTACCCGACACCGGACGGGATCGCGTTGGGGGAGACCGCGGCGGTCATGGAGTGGATGCCGTTGCGCTTCAGGGCGAAGCAGGACTGGTGCCCGGCCACGATCACGGCCGAGCAGGCGTGCGTCGAGCCCTGGTTCTGCGCCGTCGTCGCGGGCTGCGCGGCGTGGGCGGAACCGGCGGCCTCCGCGGCGATCAGGTTTGTCGACGCCGAAGTGGTCGCGGCCGGCGCCGGGGAGGCGGTGGCCCCCGAGGCGACGGCGACGGTCAGCGCGCTGCCCAGGGCAACGGCTGTTGCCAGGCGCGCGGTCGCGCGCAGGCGAGAACTGATTCTCACGGGGATGGTTTCCCTCTCGGTGTGGGGAGGCGGCAGGACTCTCCGGACAGCCGCCTGTCAGTGGGGTTTGGGCGCGGTCGACCGAGAGGAGACCTGGCGGTGCGTGTGGGGTGCGTCAGCCGCATGCGGAGGTGGGGTACCTGGTGGGTCTCCGCCGCAGTTGACCAACGCGTCTCGATCCGGCCGTGCCGTTTGTGTACGCCTTGCTGTTCTGCTGGCGAGAACGACCGCGCGTCGTGCCGACCGAACGGACGGTCCCCTCCAGGCCTCGAGTAGGGAAAGTAGCGCCACGGAGAGGGTCGGTCAACGGTCTCTTATGTAAGAGCATGGATACAAAACCACTGAGTACCGTAGAAGGCGTACGCACCGGTAACGTCTTTTGGCCTGCGTTTTTCAGTCAGGTTACGAAGTAACCATTGATCGCTGGCGGGAGTCCGTCATCCTCCGGCCGCTGAGTGCTACGGATCATAGTTGTGCGGTGCCCGCCGTCACGCCGACGCCGGCGGCGCTTTTCGGATCAGCCGACGCACCGATCGGGGAGGCGCATCCCGCTACGCGGAGGCCGACTTCCTGCCCGGCCGCCGGCGGTGCCTCAGTGACGTAGGCGATCAGCGGCGGCCCGGCGACATGGCTGTCCTCGAGGGTGAGCTCGACGCGCCAGTCGGTGCCCCGGAAACGGGAATCGAGGATCCGCGCCGGAGCGGTGTCCGGTCCGGAGGCCGCGATCCGCAGCTGGCCGGGGCGCAGCATGACGGTCGCCGAGCCGTCGGGGACCTCGGTTCCGTCGGGCAGCGCGACGGTACCCAGCGCCGTCTCGACCAGCCCGCCGCGCACGACCGCAGGGAGCAGGTTGGCCTCGCCGAGGGTCCGCGCTATGTCGGCGTCGGCTGGCCGGTGGTACAGCGCGTGGCCGCTGTCGGCCTGCACGATCCGTCCGCCGCGCAGCACCGCGATGAGGTCCGCGAACGACAAAGCCTCGTCGACGTCGTGGGTCACCAGGATCGCGGTGGCGTTTGCCGCCCGCAGCGTTGCCGCCACCTGGGCCCGCACCTCGGTCCGCAGCGCGGCGTCCAACGCGGCGAACGGCTCGTCCAGCAACAACAACTCCGGGCGCGGGGCGAGTGCGCGCGCCAGCGCCACGCGCTGCTGCTGGCCGCCGGACAACTGGTGCGGATGCCGGTCGCCGAGCCCTGACAGCCCGACCAGGTCCAGCAGTTCCTCGACGCGCTCACCCCGGCCGGCGCGCGGCAGGCCGAAACCGATGTTCGCCGCGGCCGAGAGGTGCGGGAACAGTGCGCCGTCCTGCGGGACGTAGCCGATGCGCCGGCGCTCGGCCGGCACCTGGGTGCGGTCGTCGTTCAGCACGCGTCCGCCGACCGTGACGGTCCCCGCGCCGGCCCGGTGGAATCCGGCGACCACCCGCAGCAGCGTGCTCTTGCCGCATCCGGACGGACCGAGGATGCAGGCCAGCGTCCCGTCCTCGACCGTCAGATCCAGGCCGTCCAGGACCGTGGCGCCGCCGTGGCCGGCCCGCAGGCCCGTGATCGTGAGTCCGCTCATGTCAGGCTTCTTCCTTGAGGCTGCGGGCGGGGCCGAGCGTGCGGCGGGTCAGCAGGACCACGGCCGGGACCGACAAGAGGGTCATCATCGCCGCGTAGGGAGCGGCGGCGCCGTAGGCCAGGCCGGTGGTGTACGACCAGAACCGCGTCGCCAGCGTCTCGGTTCCGGTGGGGTGCAACAGCAGCGTCGCGGTGAGCTCGGTGCTGGCGGTCAGCGCGACCATGGCGAACGAGGCCGCCAGCCCCGGCCCGATCAGCGGCAGCGTGACCCGGACCAGGACGGCCAGCCGGCGCCGGCCCAGCGAGCGCGCCACGTCCTCCACCCCGTGCGGGACGTGGGCCAGCGAGGCGCGCACCGCGGTCAGGGCGAGCGGGAAGAACAGCACCACGTAGCCGGCGACGAGCATCGGAGGCTGCTGATACCAGGGCTGGGCGTAGCGGATCGCGAAGAACACCACGGCCAGCGCCACCGCGATGCCCGGCAGGGCCCGCGTCAGGTAGGCCAGGCGCACGATCCCCTCGGAGGCGTGCCCCGGGTGCCGCCAGGCCAGCAGCGCGACCGGCACCGCGGCCGCGGTCGCCACCGCGGCGGTGACCAGCGCGTACCCCGCGGTGGTGGCGGTCGCCGACCAGATCGAGGCCGACGGCAGCGTGCTGGAGTTGCCCTTGGCCAGCCAGTACCCGAGTGCGTACACGGGGACGCCGAGCGTGGTGCCGACCACCGCGGCCAGTCCCACGAGGGCCGGGATCCGCCCCCGGCCCAGCGGCAGCGGATCGGCGGGCCGCGCCGCCGCGCCTTCCCGGACCACCCGGCCCCGCCGGCGTCCCGCTCCGGCCTCGGCCCCGATCACCAGCACCGCCAACACGATCAGCACCAGCGCCAGCACCGATGCCGAGACGGTGTCGAAGCTGGTCTCGAACTGCGTGTAGATCGCGGTGGCGAAGGTGGTGTAGCGGACCATCGCGAACGCGCCGTACTCGCCGAGCAGGTACAGCGACACCAACAGCGCGCCGCCGGCCAGCGCGGGCCGGGTCTGCGGCAGCGTCACCCGCCACAGGACGCGCCACCGGCTGTGGCCCAGGCTGCGCGCCACCTCCTCGGTGGCGGCGTCGCTGCCCCGCAGGGTCGCGGCCACCGGCAGGAACACCAGCGGGTACAGCGAGGTGGTCATCACCAGCACCGCGCCCCAGAAGCCCTGTACCGACGGGAACAGCGAGACCCAGCAGTACCCGTGCACGAACTCCGGGACCGCCAGGGGCATCGCCAGCAGCACCGTGAAAACCCGGCGGCCGGGGATGTCAGTGCGCTGCGTCAGGAAGGCGGCGCAGAAGCCGACGAGCAGCGTCGCCGCCGTGACGGTGACGGTGAGCTCCAGTGTGTGCCACAACAACGTGGTGACCAGCGGTCGGCCGAGCAGCTGCCGGACGGAGTCCCATCCGGACTGGCCGGCCTGCATCACCACGAACACCAGCGGGCAGCACACGACGATCGCGACCGCCGCGGCCACCACCGGCAGCACGAACGGAGCGCCGGAAGCCCGGCGACGCAGTGTCGCCGGGTTCATCGCCCTGAGGACGGAGCGGGGCAGGGCGCGGGTGGGAACGGCGGGCTGGCTCACGAAAGCAGGCCGACGCTCTGCAACAGGTCCAGCGCCTGCTTGCCGTCGCCGAGATCGGTGGCCGGCACCAGCGCGCCGGCGGCGGACAGCGGCTTGTCCAGCTTCGCGGCGGTCACACCGGGCAGCAGCGGGTACTCATAGCTCTGCGAGGTGGCGATGATCTGCTGGCCCGGCTGGGACACCAGGTAGGCCAGGAACGCCTGGGCCGCGGCCTGATGCCTGCTGGAGGACAGGACCCCGATCCCGGAGACGTCCACCATCGCCCCAGGGTCCCCGGCGGTGAACGAGGCCAGCGCGCTGTGCACGGCGCCGGTGCCGACCTCGTCGCGCATCCGGTACCAGTAGTAGTGGTCGACGACGCCCCCGGCGACCTCGCCCTTGTTGATCGCGGAGATCAGGTCCTCGTTGGAGGCGTAGACCTTGCCGTTGGCCTTGAGCCCCTGCAGCCAGGTCTTGGTCGCGTCGGCGCCGACCGCCTTGATCATGCGGGTGACGATCGGCGAGAAGTCGGTTTCGCTCGGCGCGATCCCGAGCTTCCCCTTCCACGCCGGGCCCGCCAGGTCCTTCACCGACGTCGGCAGCTGCGAAGCCTGCACCGCCGAGGTGTTGTAGGCGAACACGGCGCTGCGGGCCGACACCCCGACCCAGTCGCCGCCGGCCGAGCTGTCCGAGGCCGGCACCGCGCTCAGCGTGCCCGGGTCCACCTTGGCCAGCAGGCCCTTCTCCTCCAGCGTGGTCAGCGCCGGCGGGTTCTCGGCGAAGAACACGTCGGCCGGCGAGGCCTTGCCCTCGGTGAGGATCTGGTTCGCGAGCTCGGCCTCGTCCCCGGACCGCACGTTCACCTTCACGCCGGACTTGGCTTCGAAGTCCTTCACCAGCGCCTGCACGGTCTGCTCGTGCTGCCCGCTGTAGAGGGTGATCGACTGGCCGGCCAGCGACCCGCCCGCCGACCGGCCAGTCGCCACCGGCTTCGAGGACCCGCTGCCGCACGCCGCCAGCACCACACTGGTCACAGCCGCCCCGATGGCGACCGCCGCTGACTTCCGACCGGACCGCACGGCATGCGTGAGCACCGAGAACCTCCTTGAGACGACGAAACTAGGCACACCTTACTTAGGCATGCCTAAGCGCAGAAGAGGGGGGTCCGGGAATGCTGGCGAACGCTCGGGTGGCGCTCGGCTGGCGCGCTCAGTCTTCCGGGAACACCAGCTCGGCGTCGACCCCGTCGGCGAGCGGGAAGTAGCCGAAGAAGGTGACGCCGTCCTCTTGCGCGTCGAAGCGCGCGATCCGGACGCCTTCCGGCTCGTAGAACACGTCGCCGGGCCGGAGCAGGACGGCCTGCTCGCCCTCGATCTGGTACATGGCCGAGCCGGTCTCGATGTTGCCGAAGACCGGTCCGTTGTGGACGTGCAGCCCGGCGGCGTAGCCGGGGGCGACGGTGATCCGCCGGATCTCGAGGCGGTGGGTGAGAAGGGGTTCGGGCAGCTTCTGGTCCATGACGATGACTCGGCTCATGGGCGGCGTCGGCTCGGCCTGTGTTTCGGACTGTGCATCGGCCGCGTCCGTGCGTCCGGCGGTGTATTCGTCGTCCGTGACCGCTTCGGCGAACTCCGCGATCCGGCCGTCCTCCGGCAGCTCCTCGATGGCCAGGTGGGTCATCGCCGCATCGGGGGTGGCGCCGTGCCAGTGCCATTCGCCGGCCTCGATCCGCACCGTGTCACCGGTGGGGACGGTCTCGACGGCGCCACCGCGACGCTGGACCAAAGCGGTGCCGTCCGTGACGACCAGCACCTGCCCGAGCGGGTGGTGGTGCCAGCGGGTGCGAGCGCCCGGAGCGAAGCGCACGCTGTCGACCTGGGTGCGCGACGGTCCGGTCGGAGCCGCGAGTTCTTCGATGACGGCGTCGCCGGTGATCCACTCGGACGAGGCGGGCACGCCGGTGCGGGGAGCGCGGGAGATCTGCATGATCACTCTTCCTTCGAGCCTGGTCGTTCGGTGGTCAGCGGGCGGAAGGGGCGCCGAGCAGCGCCAGAATGCCTTCTACCGCCTGCTGGAAGGCTTCGGGGTCGTCGTCGGCGCGGGCCAGGACGTATCCGCCCTGGAGGGTGGCGACGATCGCGGCCGCCGTGGCCGCCGGATCCAGGGCCGGATTCAGCTCGCCGTCGTCGACGCCCTCGGCCACCAGGGCCGCCAGGCGCTCGCGCAGCCAGGTGAGGGTCTCGGCGACCGGCGCCACGAGGAGCGGCGCGTCCATCACGTCAGGGTCCTGGGTCAGCCGGCCGATCGGGCAGCCCTTCAGGACGTCGCGTTCCCTGCGCAGGTAGGCCGAGATGCGCTCCAGCGGGGTGCCCGGCCCGGACAGCAGGGCGTCCACGCCGGCGCGCATCTCCTCGGCGGTCCGGTCGATCGCGACCCGCGCCAGCTCCTCCTTGCCGGAGAAGTGGTGGTACATGCTGCCCTGGCCGGCCCCGGCCCGGTGTTGGATGTCCTTCGGGCTGGTCCCGACGTAGCCGCGCTCCCACAACAGGGTGCGGGTGCTCTCGATGAGCCGTTCCCTCGTCGTCATGAGGAACAGTGTACATACTAGTAGGTACAGAAGTCACTCCCCGCGCAGCGCCTCCATGACCGGCGTGAACGTGTCCATCCACGGCTCGAGCACCGTGAGATACGTGAAGCCGTAGCGCTCCCGCTGCGCACGCACCTGCTCGGCCATCTGCTCGGTGGTGCCGATGAGCAGGATCGGCAGGCCGAGCGCCTGGTCCTCGGTGAGGTGCGGGACGTGGTCCAGGTGCGGCCGGATGGCGGCGCGGCGGTCGGGGGCGGGCATGACCATCTGGATCAGGAGGTTGAGTTCGGCGGGCTCGGCGCGGTCGGCGGCGAACGTCCGGTACGCGGCGACGCGTTCGTCCAACTGCTCCGCGCTGATTGCGCGCGGCGTGCCGGTCGGGTCGGCCGGGTCGAAGCCCGCGCCGGTGAACGCGACGATGTCGGCGTGGCGGGCTGCCAGTTCCAACATGCGGTCGCCGTTGCCGCCGATCAGGAGCGGCGGCCGAGGGGTCTGCACCGGGTGCGGCGCGAAATCCTCAGCCCGGGCAAGCCGTTCGAGCTCCTCGACGGTGCGGCGCAGGTGCGCCACGCGCTGGCCCGGCGTGCCGAAGGGCAGGCCCGCCGTGTCGTGCTCGGCCCGCACGTAGCCGGTTCCGAGCCCGAGTTCGAGGCGGCCGCCGGTGAGCTGGTCGGTGGTGGCCACCTCGCGGGCGAGCAGGGTCGGGTTGAAAAACCCGGCGTTGAGCGTGAAGGTCCCCAGGCGCGGCCGCTCGGTCGCCTCGGCGGCGGCGACGAGTGCGGGGAACGGCGCGGGCATCCCCAGGTGGTCGGCCACGGTGATCACGTCGAAGCCGATCGCCTCGGCCTTGCGGCACTTCTCCCGCCACGCGCCGGCATCGGCCGGAGTGATCATGTTGACGCCGAATCGGAACGGACGGGTCATGGGCCCCACCTCGCGAGCTCGGTTTCCGACTTATTCAGAGCTCTAATATGCCTCCATCCGTCTCGTCTTGCGATACGAGATGAATCTCAAGTGATCAGTGCTCTGTCCTCGGGTACCCTGGGCGGCATGACGAGCGATTTGTCCACATTGCAAGACGAAGAGGCATCGCAGGACGCGCGCAGCCGCCTCCTGGAGCTCCGCGCCAGCATCGACAACCTCGACTCGGCGGTCGTGCACCTGCTCGCGGAGCGCTTCAAGTGCACGCAGCAGGTCGGTCGGCTGAAGGCGAAGCACGGGATGCCGGCGGTCGACTCCGACCGGGAGGCCGTGCAGATCAAGAGGCTGCGGTCGCTGGCCGAGGAGGCGCGGCTGGACCCGGAGTTCGCGGAGAAGTTCCTGAACTTCATCATCGACGAAGTGGTCCGGAACCACCGGGCGCACCAGACGCAGTAGCAGCGGGGGGGATCGCGGACTTCGGCCGTCCATACCTACCGGTGGGGGCGGCCCTGAGTTTTCTGCTCAGCCAGAGGTCGCGTCCAGATGCAGCCGTGTCGTGATGCGGTACCGGTCACCGCGGTACACCGAGTGCGCGAACTCCACGACCCGCCCGGTGGTGTCCTTGGTGGTCCGCTCGACCTGCAACAGCGGCGCGTAGACCTCGATGTCGAGCAGCTCGGCCTGCTCGGGATTGGCGACCGTGGGCTCCATGGTCTGCACGGCGTCGCAGACCTTGATGCCGTGCCGGTCGCGCAGCAGATGGTAGAAGTTGCCGGACTCGACATCGGCCGGCTTCAGGTTCGGCACCAGCGCGGCGGGCACGTCGAGCCGCTCGATCGCGATCGGCTCGCCCTCGACCAGCCGCACCCGCACGATCCGCAGAATCGGCGCGTCGGCGGCGATCCCGAACCGCGTCGCCCGCGACGGCCCGGCCGCCGAGGTGCGGAACGTGACGACGTGACTGGTCCAGGTCCCCTCCGCCGACGGCGCGGCCAACGCCGCGGCCCCGTCCCCGCCGTCCCCGGTCAGCGCCTGATCGATCTTGCGCGGACTGGTGAACGTCCCGCGCCCCTGATGCCGCACCAGGTACCCGGACCGCGCCAGATCCTGCAACGCGGCACGCACCGTGGGCCGCGACACCCCCAGACTCTCGGCCAGGTCGCGCTCGGAATCCAGGCTGGTCCCCGGAGCGGCGGTGTCGATCAGCTGCAGCAGGTGGTCGCGCACACGGTCGCGCTTGGCGGTGGCCACTTTGCGGGCCGGGCGGGTCTGGCTGCCAGTCACATCGGATGATTCTGCCAGGTCTGGCCGGTCGGGCGCCCCGGCCGGCCGGAGCGGCGGGCGGTGGGCGGTGGGGTGGTAGGCGGCGGGGCGTCGGTCGGGCGCGGTGGTGGTTCGGTTCGGCGGCTGCAATGCCTGCGGGCTTCCCTGCTGTGGTCGGTTGGGGCGGTCATGCGGTCATGCGGCCATGCTGTACAGCGGGTGCGTGGTCGCAACACTGCCGGTTGCGGGCCCTAAGGCGACGCGGCCCGTGCTCAGGTCGGGCCGCGCCGCCGGTCGGGAACGCTCCGGCCGCGGGCGTGACCCGTGGCCGGAGCGGGGGGCGAGCGCCGGACTCAGCTGCTCGGCACCGTGTCCGTGAAGTGCGTGCCGCCCTTGTAGTAGCCGTTGACCGCGTTCTGCACGTCGGTCGGCGACTGCGCCACGCCCTTCGCGTAGTACACCCAGTTGACCTTCTCGTTCCAGGTGCGGGCGCCGGTGATCGGCAGGTCGATGAACCACTCGTTGAAGTCGATGGTCATCGCCTCGCGCGGGTAGTACTTGCCGGTGCTGGAGAACACCTGCTTGCCGTCGATGTAGTACGTCACCGTGCCGCCGTAGACCGTGGCCACCAGGGTGTGCCAGCCCTGCAGGCTGCCGATGGTGTCGTTGGTGACCCGGTCCATCGCGTCGGCGCTGTACCAGCTGGTCGTGTACATCGAGTTCGCCGGGCCGCCCCAGCCGCCGTTGGGCAGGTACTCGAAGTCGTCCTCGCTGTAGAGCGAGTTGTCGGGGGTGATCGTGTAGAAGGTCTCGTTCACGTGGTCGCCGTTGGGGCCGGTGGTCGGGGCGTCGTTGAAGTAGACGCGGGCGGCGTAGGTGCCCTCGAAGAACTTCTGTTGCGTGGTGTCGATCTCGGCCTGCTTGGTGCCGGAGCTGGTGCCGTCGGTCGAGGCCGTCAGGTCCATGACGTGCCCGCCCTGCGCGGTGGAGTCGCTCGGGAAGCTGAACGTGTCCGCGGACCAGGTGTTCTGCACCCCCGGGCCGCCGGAGCCGGTGCGGATCGCCCAGCCGTGCGCGCCCAGGTTCGGGTCGGACGGGCCGGTGTAGGAGAAGTCGTCGAACAGCGTGCCGGACGGCGTCCCGCCGCCACCGCCGGAGCTCGGGGAGCTCGACGGGCTGGTGCTCGGCGAGCTGGACGGGCTGGTGGGCGGCGGGTTCCCGCCGGGTGCGGTGCCGGAGACGATCGCCCCGTTGACCGCCAGCGTGATCGTGCCCGACGGGGCGTAAGAGGTCTGCGACGCGTTGAACGAGTAGTCGTCGGCCTGGTTCACCGGGGCCCAGCCGGCGGCGTTCATCCGCAGCTGCATGTCGCCGGTCGAGGCGCCCGGGGCCAGGGAGCCGCTGGCGAACCCGACCTCCAGGTAGTGGTCCGCGGTCGCGGTCGGTGCGGCCAGGGTGCCGATGGCGCCGGTGATGTTCCCGCAGCCGATCTGCGCCCATTCGCAGGTGAACTGGTATGAGGGCGCGGAGTCGATCGTGAAGTAGTAGCGGATCTTCACCGTCGACAGGTCCAGGGCCGCGCCGCTGGTGTTGGTGACGGTGAACCAGGGCTCGACCATGTCCGAGCCCGTCGAGCCGACGTGGTAGGCCAGCGCGGCGGGGGCGCCGGCGGCGTGCGCGGTGGTGGTCAGCACGGCCGCGGTGAGGCCGAAGGCGCCGGCCACGCCGGCGGCGGTGAAGGCCGCGAGCGAGCGGCGCGGGGCGGGGCGGTGGCGCATGTCAGGGAACTCCTTGGTGGGGTCGGTGCTGCCGTGACGGTGCGGTGAGGTGGCCTGCGAGAGGACCATAGGTAACTTCTTAGCGGTGCTGGCGTTCAGGATGCGACCGCGTCACTGGTCTGTCAAGACCTCGTCTCGGCACGCCCGAAATGGCCATTTCTTGAGGTCACAGAAGACCTTCGGTCACTCTTCGCCGGTGCTGGCAGGCCGTGCGGGGTGACCATTGACATTACCAATGGGAAAGTGCAAGCATCCGTCGCACCTCGCTCATCTTCATCCGTCGTCATCCGACAGAGCTCGAAGGTAAGGAACACCATGCGCATACGCACATCGGCCGCGCTGGCCGTGGGAAGTGTCCTCGTGCTCGGCGTCGCGGCCTGCTCCAGCGCCGGCTCCGGGTCTTCCGGGTCCTCGAACTCCGGCGCACAGCAGGCCGCGATCGCCGGGGCGGGCTCCGGCGCCGGCAAGACCCTGACCGTCTGGTACATGGACGGCGACCTGTCCGACGCCGCCACCAAGGCGATCAACGACAAGTTCACCGCCTCGACCGGCGCCCAGGTGAAGGTCGAGATCCAGCAGTGGGACGGCATCAACACCAAGATCGCCACCGCGCTGGCCCAGGACAACCCGCCGGATGTCATCGAGATCGGCAACACCGACGTCCCGCTGTTCGCCGCCAGCTCCGGCCTCACCGACCTGACCTCGGTCCTGACCCAGCTGCAGGCCGGCCAGCACTGGCTGCCCGGGCTCGCGGGCCCGGCCACCGTCGACGGCCACAGCTACGGCGCGCCGCTGTTCGCCGGCAACCGCGCGGTCATCTACAACAAGAAGATCTGGGCCGACGCCGGCATCACCGCGGTCCCGACCACCTACGCGCAGCTGACCGCGGACCTGGACGCCATCAAGGCCAAGAACACCGCCCCCGACTTCTCAGCCTTCTACTTCCCCGGCCGCTACTGGTACGGCGCGATGCAGTTCGTGTGGGACGCCGGCGGCCAGCTCGCCACACAGTCCGGCGGCAAGTGGACCGGCCAGCTGGAGTCGCCCCAGGCCCAGCAGGGGCTTCAGGCCTGGAAGGACTTCATCGGCAAGTACTCCTCGAAGGCCTCCCAGGACGTCGACACCACGGCCCCGGACTTCAACACCCTGTTCGCCCAGGGCAAGACCGCGACCATCCTGAACTCGAACGTCAACAAGATCCTGAAGGTGGATCCCTCGCTGAAGGACGAGCTCGGCACCTTCCCCTTCCCCAGCGCCACCGACGGCAAGACCCAGCCGGTCTTCCTCGGCGGCTCCGACCTGGTGGTCGCGGCCAAGAGCAAGAACCAGGCCCTGGCGCTGGCCTACCTGAAGGCGGCCACCGACCCCGGCGTCCAGACCTCGGCGATCGTCGGCATCGACCACTGGATCCCGGCCTCCTCCGAGGTCATCGACCAGTCGATGGGCGGCCTGCCGGACATCTCGAAGGCCTTCTTCACGGCGGCCAAGACCTCGGTGGCGACCCCGGCCGTCGCCGGCTGGGCGACGATCGAGTCGGACAAGTCCATCAACGACTTCTTCGCCGACATCGCCACCGGCCGCAAGTCGACCGCCGACGCCGCCAAGACCCTGGACGCGCACCTGGACCAGGCGCTGAACGCGCCGGCGCAATGAGGGTTCTGATGACGGGGGTGGCCGCCGCCCCGACCTCCGGCGCACCTGGAGGCACCCACCCGTGAACGCGCTGCCCACCCAAGCGCCCCGGCGCCAGGGCACGCCGCCGCACAAGCCCGCCGCCCCCGACACCCCGGGGGCGGCCGGGCCGCGCCGGCCTCGCCAACTCCAGCCCTACATCCTGCTGATACCCGCGATCGTCCTGCTGGCCGCGGTCGTCGGCTACCCGCTCGTGCGCCTCGGCGTCATCTCCACCCAGGGCTTCGGTCTCCGTACCCTGATCACCGGGCGCGCCACCTCCGTCGGCGGCGCGAACTACACCGCGATCCTGCACGACTCGCAGCTGGTCCCGGTCCTGCTCCGGACCGTCGTGTTCGCCGCGACGCTCGTCGCCGGGACGGTCGTCATCGGTTTCGGGGCGGCGCTGATGATGGTCGCCGCGGGCCGGCGGCTGCGGGTCGCGATGATGCTCGCGCTGCTGGGGGCCTGGGCCATGCCGACCGTCGCCTCGACGCTGGTCTGGCAGTGGCTCTTCCAGCCGACCTACGGCGTCATCAACTGGCTGCTCACCCAACTGCACGTCTTCGGCGACCTGCGACAGCACGACTTCCTCGCCGGAACGACCTCCGGCTTCGTCGTCGTGTGGCTGCTCGTGGTCTGGATATCAGTGCCCTTTGTCGCTCTGACCTTGTACGCGGGCCTGAGCCAGATCCCCGGCGACTACTACGAGGCCGCCGCGATCGACGGCGCCGGATACCTGCGGCAGCTGCGCACCGTCACGGTGCCGTTCCTGCGTCCGGTGCTCATGCTGGTCACCGTCCTGTCGGTGATCTGGGACTTCAACGTCTTCAACCAGATCTGGATCCTCACCAAGGGCGGCCCCGACGGCGCCACCACCACGATCGCGATCTGGTCCTTCACCCAGGCCTTCGCCTCGCAGTCCTACGGACAGGGCGCGGCGATCGCGGTGTTCTCGGTGGTCCTGCTGGCCGTCTTGGTCGGCTGGTGGGTCCGGCGTCTGGTCGTGTCCGGGGAGGAATCATGACAGCCAAGGGCCGCAACCGGGTCCTGCTGAACATCGGCGGCTCGGTCTTCGTCCTGGTCTGGGCGTTCCCGCTGTACTGGATGGTCAACACCGCCTTCAAGCCGCAGCACGACATCCTCACCACCACCCCGAAGTTCCTGCCGTTCCCGCTGACGCTGGCCAACTTCGCCGACGCCGTCGGCAAGCCGAACTTCGGCCACTACGTCGTCAACAGCCTCATCGTGACGCTGTCCGTGGTGGTCGTGGCGACCGTCGTGGGCTTCCTGGCGGCGCTTGCCCTGGCCCGCTTCCGCTTCGTGGGCCGGCGCGCCATCCTCGTCACGATCTTCGGCATCCAGATGATCCCGGCCCCCGCGCTGGTGATCCCGATGTTCCTCACCATGAAGAACCTGCACCTGCTCAACAACCTGCTGTCGCTCGGGCTCACCTACACCGCCTTCGTCGTCCCGCTCACCATCTGGATCCTGCGCGGCTTCGCCCAGGGCATCCCGGTCGAGCTGGAGGAGGCCGCCAGACTCGACGGCGCGAGCCCCGGGCAGGTCATCCGGCACGTCATGCTCCCGCTGCTGGCCCCCGGCATCATCGCCACCTCGATCTTCGCGTTCATCACGGCCTGGAACGACTACATCTACGCCTACGTGATGATGAAGGACGACGCCCACTACACGCTGCCGGTGTGGCTGGCCACCTTCTCCACCAACACCGGCACCGACTACGCGGGCCTCATCGCGGGCTCGACGCTGTTCGCACTCCCCGCCGTCGTCTTCTTCCTGATCGCGCAGACCCGGCTCACCGCCGGCATGACCGCCGGCGCCGTCAAGGGCTGAACTCTGGCTGAACCGAAAGGCCTTTCGTGATGATCCCCCGCCCCGCCGAGTACACCGCGCGCCCCGGCGAGTTCGTCCTGGGACCGGAGCTGAACCTGCACGCCGGTCCCGGTGCCGAACGTCCCGCCGACCTGCTCGCGGCCTACCTCGGCGCCGGCCGCCCGCGCACCGCCGCCGGCCCGGCCGCAGCCGCGGCCACGGCTATCTCCGTCGGCCTCGACGACGGCGCCCACGACCATCCCCACGGCTACGAGCTGCGGATCACCCCGGACCAGGTGACGCTCGCGGCGCCGAGCGAAGCAGGGCTCTTCAACGGGGTGCAGACGCTGCGGCAACTGCTCCCGGCCCAGGCGCTGTCAGCCGATCCGGCCGCGGCCCCGGCCGGCGACTGGCGCTGGCCGGCCTGCCACATCCGCGACGCGCCGCGCCTGGCCTGGCGCGGCGTGATGCTGGACGTGGCACGGCACTTCATGCCGATCGAGTTCCTGCACCGTCTCGTCGACGAGATCGCCCTGCACAAACTCAACATCCTGCATCTGCACCTCACCGACGACCAGGGCTGGCGCGTCGAGATCGACGGTCTGCCGCTGCTCACCGAGATCGGCTCGACCCGCACCGAGTCGATGGTCGGCCGCGCCGGATCGACCGTGTTCGACGGCGTCCCGCACTCCGGCTACTACACGCGGCGAGAACTCGCCGGGCTCGTCGAGTACGCGGCGGCCCGCGGTGTGACCATCGTCCCCGAGATCGGCATGCCCAGCCACACCCGCGCGGCCCTCGCCGCCTACCCGGCGCTGGGCAACCACCCCGACATCAGGCTTCCGGTGTGGACCTCCTGGGGCATCAGCGAGGACATCCTCGCGGTGCACGACGAAGCCCTCGACTTCTGCCGGCACGTGCTGTCCGACGTCATGACGCTCTTCCCGTCCCGCAATATCCACATCGGCGGCGACGAGTGCCGGACGGTCCAGTGGGAGCACAGCGAGGACGCCCGCCGCCGAGCCGCGCAGGCCGGTCTGCTCGACGTCGCCGAACTCCTGGGCTGGTTCCTGAGCCGGATGCAGGGATTCCTGGCCGAGAACGGCCGCCGCGCCGTGTGCTGGAACGACGCGGTGGGCGTCGGCAACCTGGACCCCGGCGTGGTCGCCACCGCCTGGCTGAAGCCGGAGCACGCCGCGGAGGCGATCGCGCGCGGCCACCAGGTGATCGTGGCCCCGCACGAGCACACCTACCTGGACTACCGCCAGACCGGCCACCCCGACGAACCCCCCTCGGCGGACGACCGTGTCCTGACCCTCGCCGACGCCTACTTTTTTGACCCGCTACCGACAGGTCTGACCGCCGTCGGCGCCGCAGCTCTGGACGACGCCTCCGGCGGACCCGGCGTCCTGGGAACCCAGGCACAGCTGTGGACCGAGTCCGCGCCGACGACGGAGGTCGTCAGGCATCTGCTTTACCCGCGCCTGTGCGCTCTGGCCGAAGGAGCGTGGAGCGACGAGCGCCGCGATCCCGCCGACTTCGCGGCCCGCCTCCAGCACCATCTGCTGAGGCTGGCCGCGCTCGGGGCGCTGCCGAGCGCTCGGCCGGAGGGCTGGGATCCCGGTGCCGGACTGTCGATGCCCTGATCAGTCCGGCTTTCAACGACGTGTGAAAGCGGCGGCATTGTCCGCCGCCCACGCGGCGAAGGTCCGGGGCGCGCTACCGGTCACGTCGGCGACGGTGGTGCGCACCGGCGACTCGTCGAGGCTTCCCTTCGCATAGAAGTCGAGGAACGCGTCGATGTACGGCTGCGGCGTGCCGTCCGCGACCATCGCCTCGCGCGCCTGCTCGTCGGTGAGTCCTTCGAAGCGCAGCGGCCGATCCAGGACGCCGGCCAGGATCGCCACCTGGTCGCCGGGGAGCAGGGCCTCCGGGCCGGTGGGCAGAAGTACCTCGCCGCTGTACCGGTCCGGCTCGGCGATCACCGCGGCGATGACGGCGCCGAGGTCCGCCGGGTGCAGGCAGGCGGTGGCCACGCTCGGGAACGGCAGGGTGACGGTGTCGCCGTCGCGGACCTGCCCGGCCCAGCGCAGTGCGTTCGTCATGAACGCCGAGGGCCGGACCACGGTGTACGGCAGCTTCGACTCCGCCGCGGCCTGTTCGCTGCGCACCATGTACGCCGTGACGGCGTTGGACATGTCGCCGCTCCCCGCCGACACGCCGGACAACTGCACGACATGGCCGACGCCTGCTTCGCGCGCCGCGGCGTAAAGGCCGGGCATGTCCGCGTAGCCGGGCAGCAGGAACAGGGCCTGCGCGCCCTCCAGCGCGGCGGCCAGCGACGCGGGCTCGTTCAGGTCGCCGATCGCGGTCTGCGCGCCGGCGGCGGCGAACCGCGCCGCGTCCGCCTCGGCACGTACCACCGCGCGCACCGGCATACCCGCCTCGACCAGGGCCGTCACCAACGCACCGCCGACGTTGCCGGTCGCTCCGGTGACCACGGTCAGAGAACTCATCGTTCCGCCTTCCTGCCGATCTTCGTGTCCTGCACGAGAATAGCCAGTGGCCTTACTTAACGGGCGGCTCGGGCGTGACTACCCTTCCCGGTGGTCCGATCACTGCTTTATTCGGCCCCGAGGAAGGACAAGGCCCTTGTCTCATCGAACAGCACGTGGCCGGCACACTTGGGAAGCAGCGGCCGCCGTGGCCTTTGCGCTCCTGCTGACCGCGACAGCGACGTTCGCGACCGCCGCGAAGGCACACGCGTTCGTCGCCGTCACCAACATCTACCCCGACGTCCGTGATCCCGGCTGGTCGGCCGGCGACCGGCAGGCCGCGTCGGCCTCGCAGTGGGGACGGAACATCGTCCTGCACGTGTCCGACGCCGACGACATGGCCTGGGCCAGCATCGACAACGGCCAGCCCACCGACGAGGTCTGGATGGACCGCTCCTACGACGGCGGCGCCACCTGGAGCTCCGACGCGCAGATCGGCGACACCACGATCCCGAGCGGCCAGACCGGCTGGCGCACGATGATGTACAACTTCGACAACCCCGGCGGCGGCCAGCACGGCGTGCTGCGAGCCTGCGGCAAGGCCGGCAACCGGCCGGAGATCGCCTGCACCGGCTGGTTCAGCGAGGCCACCGCCGCGGTGAACCACTATCCGGACGTCCGCGATCCGGGCGTGGCCGCCGGCGACCGGCAGGCCGGTACGGCCTCGCAGTGGGGGCGGAACATCGTCCTGCACGTCTCCGACGCCGACGACATGGCCTGGGCGAGCATCGACAACGGCCAGCCCACCGACGAGGCGTGGATGGACCGTTCGTACGACAACGGGGCCACCTGGAGTTCGGGCTCGAAGATCGGCGACACCACGATCCCGAGCGGCCAGACCGGCTGGCGCACGATGATGTACAACTTCGACGACCGGCTGACCGAGCAGGTCGGCGTGCTGCGGGCCTGCGGCAAGGCCGGTAACCGGCCGGAGATCGCCTGCACCGGCTGGTTCCGGCCGGAGCTCGGCGGCAAGGCCGACGGCGCCGCCGCGGTCAGCCAGTACTGGAGCCCGCGCACCGGCCTGTGGTCCGGGGCGTACGGCTGGACCGACGCGAACGCGCTCACGTCGCTCATCGACTATCTGCAGCGCACCGGCGACCACAGCTACGACTACGTCATCCGCCAGGTCTGGTACCACAACCTCCGCAACGACGGCAGCCAGATCAGCCAGAACTACGACACCTACGGCTACAACGACGACATCGGCTGGTGGGGTCTGGCGTGGCTGCGGGCCTACGACTACACCGGGGTCTCGGACTATCTGAACATGGCCCAGACCGACGCCGACATCATGGCGAGCCACTGGGACGGCTATTGCGGCGGCGGCGTGTGGTGGAACACCAGTACCGGTTCGTCCGGCTACAAGAACGCCATCACCAACGAGCTGTACCTGAAGCTGAACGCGGCCCTGTACAACCACACCAAGAACACCACCGATCTGGGCCGGGCGAACGCCGAATGGCAGTGGTTCGCCGGCACCGGGATGATCAACTCGTCCGGCCTGGTCAACGACGGCCTCACTACCGACGGCACGTGCAAGAACAACGGCGGCGGGACGTTCACCTACAACCAGGGCGTGATCCTCGACGGCCTCGCGCAGCTGTCGATCGCGCGGGGTGGCGACAGCACCCTGCTGGCGCGGGCGAAGACCATCGCGCAGGCCGCGACGACGCGGCTGGTGTCGGGCGGCGTGCTCAGCGAGCCGGTCGGGAACAACGACTGCGACAGTGACGACTCGCTGTTCAAGGGGATCTTCGTCCGGAACCTGTACGAGTACGCGCGCGACGCGAACGACAACAGCTTCGCGTCGTTCATGGCGACGCAGGCGACGTCGATCCTCGCCAAGGACACATATGGGTTCAATCAGAAGGGGATGTTGTGGGGCGGTGCCAGCTCCGCGCAGGAGACCGGCTACCGCTGCACGTCCTCGGGGCAGGACGCGTTGAGCGCCGGTATGTAGCAGCGGCCGTACATGCGGCGGGATAACCGGATGGAGCCGGCGCCATCAGCGCCGGCTCCATCGTTGGTCGCGCAGTTCAGCAGGTGAGGTTCCCGCCCGGAGAGACACCGAGAACGCCGGTGATGCTCTCGTAGTCGTTGACCCGGTCCTGCATCTCGGCGGTGTTCCCGCCGTTGCACTCGATGCTGCCGTTGATGGCCCAGATCGTCTGGCCGAAGCCGGCGCCGTTGACCATCGCGTTGTGCGCGGTCATGGTGCCGGGCCCGTTCTGGGTCATCCAGTACCAGAGCGCGGTCTTCCAGGAGGTGGCCGAGTCCGTCGCCGCGAGGTCGGGGTTGTCGAGCAGATCGACGCCGATAGCGTTTCCGGCCGCGTAGTAGTTGAAGTTCCAGCTGATCTGCAGCGGGCCGCGGCCGTAGTACTGGTTGCTGCCGGCCGGGCAGCCGTAGGACTCGCTGGCGCAGTAGTTGCCGGACTGGTCGATCTCCCTGATGTAGACCAGGCCGCCGGTCTCATGGTCCACGTTGGCCAGGAACGCCGCGGCTTCCTGCTGCTGCGTCGCGGTGCTTCCGGTCGTGGCGAAGCCGGGGAAGGCGCTGATGGCGGAAACCAGGCCGCTGTAGGTGTAGAAGGAGTTCCGGTTCGGGAAGATCTGGTCGAACTGCGCTTCGCTAACGACGAATCCGTTGGAGCCGCCGCCTCCGCCTCCGCCGCCCCCACCGCCGCCGGTGCAGGTGTACGGCGACCAGTACCAAGTGCTGATGGTCGGGTCGTAGCCGGGGTTGGCGTTGGTGGCTATGTAGAGATTGCCGTTAGGCGTGTACGTGACGATGGCGCCGACGTTGTAGTACTGGCCGGCCACCCATGCCGGGTAGCTACAGCTGCTGCCGCCACCCCCTCCGCCTCCGCCGCTCCCGCCGGTGCACGCACCCTGATCCACCCAGACGTCCTGGGCGTTGTTACCCGGGACGTCGCCCTGGGTCCACCACTTGGCGGACCAGTTGTCCCCGTTGTACGAGGCGGTCTGGCCGCCGGTGTACGCGACCGTGGAGCTCCACGGCGCGGCGCAGGCGGTCGACGCGTGGGCCTGCGTGGCCGGCAGGGCGACGAGCGCCAGGCCGAGCATGCTGGCCAGTACGGCCAGCAGCGCCAGCAGCCGAGTACTTCTCGGCCGGTGAGTAAGGGTCATGAGCCACTCCTCTGTGGGGGGAAAGGCGTGAGCGGGGTCACTTGGGAGTGAACAAAATTGGTACAGACCAGTCAATGGGCTTTGCCATAAATTGGTCCAGACCAACAGGGGCTCAAGATCCTTACTTGATGGCTGAGGCGCGGGTGAACCGGCCTGCGAGGGCTTCCAGATGCTCGCGCAACTCCGGCGGCGACTCGACCTCGAACTCCACGTCCAGCATTCCGATCACCAGCGCGACCAGCGCATAGGAGTCGGACCCCATCTCCAGCCGGCAGGTGCGCTCGTCGATCGGGGTGATGATGCCCTCGACGCGTCCGGTGAGTTCCTCGGCGGGGACGTGGACGCGGACGACGGAACGGTACGGCCACGGATCGAACGAGATCGTCCGGCGCAGGTAGGCGGCGACGTCGCCGTCGGGGGAGGGGCGGTGCGCGAAGTGCCGGCCGTTGGGGGTTCGCAGGGTCATGCGATCGACGCGGAAGGTGCGCCAGTCGTCCCGCCCGGTGTCCCAGCCGACGAGGTACCACCGGTGGCCCCAGTGCGCGATCCGGTGCGGCTCGACGGCGCGCCGGGTCCCGTCGCCGTGGTGGCTCAGGTAGTCGAAGCGCAGGGTCTCGGCGCCGCGGATCGCCGCCGAGATGGCGGTGAGCGTCTCCGCGCCGACGCCGGCGCCGGTCTCGTAGCGCGGCGGCATGGCGACCACCGCGGCGCGCAGCGAGGCGGCCTGGTGGCGCAGCCGTGCGGGGAGCACTTGCTCCACCTTGGTCAGCGCGCGCAGCGAGGCTTCTTCGATCCCTGTGACGCCGCCGGTCGCGTTGGCCTGCAACCCCAGCGTGACGGCGACCGCCTCGTCGTCGTCCAGCAGCAGCGGAGGCAGCTTCGCGCCGGCCCCGAGCCGGTAGCCGCCGACCGGGCCCATCGAGGCGTGCACGGGATATCCCAGCTCCCGCAACCGATCCACGTCGCGCCGGATCGTGCGGGTGGTGCACTCGAGGCGCTCGGCCAGTTCGGTGCCGGTCCAGTCGCGGTGCATCTGGAGCAGGGACAGCAGGCGCAGCAGTCGTGCAGGGGTGGTCTCCGACATGGATCGATCTTCTCGCACATGTAGGACCGAAACTGTCCTACACAGAGGAGATGCTTGCTTCATGAGCGGCACTTCATCCGAGATCACCCCTTTCCGCATCGACGTCCCGCAGGCGGACCTCGACGACCTGAACGACCGGCTCGCCCGCACCCGCTGGCCCGACGCGCTGCCCGGCGTCGGCTGGTCCTACGGCGTCGACCGCGACTACCTGCTCGACCTCGCCGAGTACTGGCGCACCGGCTACGACTGGCGCGCGCACGAGGCCCGCTTGAACGAGGTCCCGCAGTTCACCACGGCCATCGACGGGCAGAACGTGCACTTCCTGCACGTGCGCTCGCCCGAGCCCGACGCCACACCGCTGGTCGTCACCCACGGCTGGCCCAGCACCCCGGCCGACTTCCTCGACATCCTGGGCCCGCTGACCGACCCGCGCGCCCACGGCGGCGACCCGGCCGACGCCTTCCACGTGGTGGCCCCGTCGCTGCCCGGCTTCGGCTTCTCGGGCCCGACCGGCGCCACCGGCTGGGACGTCCCCCGCATCGCCCGCGCCTGGGCGGAACTGATGGCACGCCTCGGTTACGAGCGTTACGTCGCGCAGGGCGGCGACTACGGCAGCCTCGTGTCGTGTGCCCTGGGCCGGGTGGCGCCGAAGGCGGTCATGGGTGTGCACGTGAACGCCCTCGCCGACGCCGCGACGGCGGGCGGCTCGGGCCACGAGCTGAGCGACCTGTCGGAGGAGGACCGGCAGAAGGCGGTCGCGAACCAGATGTGGTGGTTCGGCCACAACGGCTACGCGACGCAGATGGCGCTGCGCCCGCAGACGATCGCCTACTCGCTCAACGACTCCCCGGCCGGCCAGCTGGCGTGGAACCTGGAGTGGTTCGTGGACTGGGATCCGACGGCCACCGACCGCGCGCCGATCGACCGCGACGCGATTCTGACGAACGTGGCGACGTATTGGCTGACCGGCACGGCGGGTTCGGCGGCGCGGCTCTATCGGGAGTCGGGGACGTCGTGGGGGAGCAGGCCGGAGCCGTCGGGGGTGCCGACCGCCGTCGCGAACTTCCTCGGGGACCGCGCGGTGCGGGGGCTCGCGGAGCGGGCGAACACGGTCGTGCGGTGGCGGGAGTTCGGTGTGGGTGGGCACTTTGCTTCGTTGCAGGCGCCGGAGGAGTTGGTGGGGGATGTGCGGGAGTTTGTGCGGGAGCTGCGGGCCGGTTAGCGCGGTTTGCTACGGCGCGACCTGACTCTTCGGAATCTCCATCGACTGCACCGCCGCGTCGCCGTTCGGCGCCAGCTTCAGGATCGGGATCGGCTTGCCGTCCGGGTCGCTCCCGGTCTTGCTGGTGTCGTAGTCGGCATAGAAGTCCAGCGGGCCGCTCGCGCCGAGGACCTCGTTCGAGCCGTGCAGGGCGCCGAGTTCGCCGGCGACCGCGTCCAGGGTGGGTTGGGGCAGGGAGGTGAGGCGGATGGCTGAGACGGCGGTGAGCATCGCGTCGTAGGCGGCCATGGTGTTGCCGTCGCTGAGGGGTGCGCCGGGGAAGAGCTGCTGGGCGTAGTCGTTGAAGGCCTTGAAGCCCTGGGCGCCCTTCGCGCTCGTGGTCGGGTCCTGAGTGGGGATCGTCCATTCGCCGGGGTTCGCGATGCCCGCGTAGTCGACGGTGACGTTGGTGCTCAGGCCTTTGCGGACGGCGTCGGTGAAGGGCAGGTTCGTGACGTCGTCGCCGCTGATGATGGTGATCGGGGTGTTCAGGCAGGGGCGGTCGGCCAGGTCGGCGACCAGTTCGGCGAGGTCTTCGCCGCGGCCGGCGAACAGGACCGCGGCCGGTTGGGCGGTGCAGATGTTGGATGTCATCTGGCTGATCCGGTTGCGGATCATCAGGTTCGCCTGGACGCGGCCGGCCTCCGTGGCCGCCGCGGTGCGCGGGGTGCTGTCGAAGGTCTCGCGGCCGACCAGGGCGTGCGCCGGGTCGGCGAACTGTTCGAAGCCGGTCACCAGGGTGCCGTCGTAGGCGTCGCCGGTGTTCTCGTCCTGGACCAGGAGGGCGCTCTTGAACTGCTTGCCGATGTACTGCACGGCCACGGCGATGGTGTCGTGGTTGCTCGGGGCGACGCGGACGAACTTCCTGATGTTGTCGAAGTCGTTGGCGGTGACCGTGGCGCCGAAGACCGGCATGCCGGCCTGGGAGGTCAGGTAGTCGGTGGCGGCGATCGTGGTGGTCAGGCTGACGCCGAGGCCCGCGACGGCCGCCACGTGGGTGCGCTGCTCGGTCTGCTTGATGATGCGCGTCGTGGTCGGCCACTGGTTCGCCTGGTAGCCGTCGTTACCGATGAGCAGCTGGATCGCCGGCACGATGCCGTCCACCGTGGTGCGGTTGGCCCGGTACTGCGTGATATAGGCGCCGCGGAGCTGTTCCAGGACGTTCGACATCGCCTCGATGCTGCCGCTGCTGTCGGAGATCGGCAGCAGCAGCACGACGCTGACGTACCCGCCGGGATGCTGGGCGGCGACGAGCTGGTTCTCCGCGAGGATGCGGTGTTCCACGTCGGCCAGTTCCGGCGCGAAGACGAAGCGGCCGTCCGAGATGCCGACGCATTCCCCGGAGGCGTGCTGGACGATCGTCGAGCCCTGGTTCGCGCAGTAGGAGTTCGGCTTCACCGACTGCCACAGCTGGAAGCCGGCGAAAACCAGGGCCGCGCAGACCACCACCGCCAACGCCTGAGTGAGCCGCTGCTGGAGCAGCGTCAGACGCCGGAACCAGTGGCGGAGCGAGCGGACGAGGGTGCGGGGGCGCTCGGGCATAGCCGGCCTTTCCTGTCGGTCGCTCAATTCGGCTGGTTCGGGGGGAAGCCGGCGCTGAACGAGGCGTCCTCCTCGGCGACGATCGGCGCGAGCCTCTCGTAGGGGTCCATGGGGACGTCGCGGTGCAGCCAGGTGGCGACCGTCAGGCGCGCGATCGTGCGGCGCAGGTCCATGCCGTCGCGGATCCCGGCGATCTGGTTGACCGTGTTGGAGGGGTCGTCGGAGACCGGCATCCGGCCCGGCGCGCGGGTGATCTCGGCGAGGTGGTCGTGCCATTGCGCCTTCGAGCGCCGCCGGATCTCCCGCTCCAGGTGCGAGACCACGGTCGCGAGCGGATCGCGGTGGGCCGGATCCACCAGGGCCAACGTGTGGATCATGCTTTGCGGGCCGGGCTTCTCGCCGTAGTAGTTCGCATAGGCCTGATGCACGTCGGTCCACAACGCCGGGAACCGGGCCAGCCAACGCCGCAGCAGGCGCGTGAGCAGGGGGTGCAGGTGCGGCTCGGCCCCCGGCGCGAGCCACAGGCCCGCCCTGAAGACGTCGAGCGCCGCCGATGCGCCGTCCGGCCAGCGCAGATAGCGGAACACCGCGTCGGCGCCGTCCGGATCGAGGGGATCGGTCGCGGCGCAGACCGCGAGCCGCGCGATGGGGGACGGATCCGCGCCGGGAGCCTCTGCCGGGTTCAGCTGTATCAGGGTTCTCAGGAGCACGTCGAGCACGGTCCCGCCGCGCTGCGAACGAGGGATGTGCGGCAGTTCGAGCTCGTCGGGCAGCGCGCGACCGAGGATCCCGGGGACGTCGAACGTGGCGCTGCCGAATTCCGCCATCAGTTTCGTGACCAGTGCTGTCGCCGCCGGATGTCCCGCGGTCAGAGCGAGCACGAACGTCGTGTCCTGCGCGATGCGGCCGCGCGGGCTGGTCCCGATCATCGCCTGTACATCGGGGCGCACCAGCGGGGCCAGGCTCACCGGCAGCCAGAGGCGCGGATGGTCCTCCCGGCGCTCGTTCCGGTCCGGTTCGATGAAGACCAGCGCGGGGTCGGTCGAGGAGAGGGGCCGGCGCTCGTAGTCGTGGAACTCGCCGTGCTGGACCGCGAACACCAGCAACGGGTCCGGCTCGACGGCGGCGGTGAAGGCCAGGCGGCGGGCGTCGGCGATGTGCTCCAGGAACTCGACGGCGGTCTGGTCGTCGCAGTTGTCCAGGAGCAGGAAGGCATTGGAGCGGCGCTGGTTGTACGAGGGGCCGTGGTTGAAGTCGGCCCGCAGATCACTGATGAAGGCGGTGACCAGAAGGTGGTCCACCGTGCGCTGCGCGATCTGTCCCGGCTCGCCTTCGAGCCCTTCGCGCCATCTGTTGGTCTGTCTTCTGAGCAGGTCGTACCCGCCCAGCGACTCGGCGAGGCCGTCGACCCGCTTGGCCCGGACCCCGGACACCAGCGCCCCGAGCACGGTGACCAGGAACCGCGTCAGGTCCGGCGGCGCGGCGGTGGCCACCAGCGGGGCCGCCCGGTCGGTCCAGGACTCCAGGGTCGCGGCGAGGTTCGCGGTGCCGAGGCTGTCACGCACATGCGCCCGGAACGCCTGCCCGTCCTCCGGCTTGCCGGAGTAGCCGAGTGTCGCTGTGACGACGCCGAGCCGGGGGAAGTGCTGCACCCGCCGGACGCCGCGGATGTGCTGGCGCCCCAATTCGTGCACCGCGGCGAACACCACGCTGCCGACGTCCTGCGCGCCGGCGAGGTCGAGCGCCGCACCGGGATGGTCCGCGGCCAGCTTCGCCAGCCGTCCCAGGACGGCGGTGCCCCCGGCCCCGTGCGGACCCAGAAGCGGCACGAGGGGGAGCGGCCGGACCGGGGCGTGAGTGCGCTGCAACGCGGCTTCCGCGAAGTCGAAGATCCTCGACCGCCCGTACAACATGAACGGCTCCTCCCCGCAGCTCCCCGGTGTGAATCAGAGTTCTCATAAGGGTTGCCGGTTAAGGGTCTGCGAAACTTCTCCGGTCCTTCGTGCAACCTGCAACCTCATTCCTTCCGTCCTAGGCGGGACATGGGAGGGAGCTGCTGAATGCGCCTTAGAGATGAGGCAGAGTTCAAGGAATACGTCGCCGCGCAATCCCTCGCGCTGCGCCGTACCGCCTATCTGATGTGCGGCGACTGGCATCAGGCCGAGGACCTGGTGCAGAACGCGTTGTTGCGGTTGTACCGGTCCTGGTCGAAGGTCCAGCGCAGCGACAGCCGCGACGCGTACGTCCGCCAGGTTCTCGTCCGCTGCCTGATCGACGAGCGGCGGCGCGGCTGGCGCCGGGAACGTCCCTTCGCGGAGATGCCCGAAGTCGGGCTGCACATGCGGGACGAGGACGGGGCCGGCGGCGAGGACGGCAGGGCCGGATCAGGGTTCGAGGTCCGGCTCGGGAACCGCGACGAGATCTTCGCCGCGCTCGCGAAGGTCCCGCCCCGGCAGCGCGCGACGCTGGTCCTGCGGTACTGGGAGGACATGTCGGTCGAGCAGGTGGCCCACGTGCTGGGCTGCACGGCCGGCACCGTCAAATCCCAGTCCGCGCGCGGACTGGCCGCGCTGCGCACGTTGCTCGAACCGATCACCGCACCCTCCATCCGCCTGCCCGACAAGGAGTGGGATCGATGAATGACACGCACAACCACGACGACCGTGTCCACGCGATGTTCGCCCAGGTTGCCGACGACCCGGCGCCGCCGCTGAGCTTCACCGCCGACGGCATCGCCGCCGCCGGCCGCCGGGGAGCGCGCACCCGCCGCCTCGCGGCCGTCGGCGGCACCACCGCCGGCATCGCCGCGGTCGGCATCGCGGTCGCCGCCCTGCCGGGCGCCGTCGGCCAGGGCCGGGCCACGACGGCCGCGGGCCCGACGAAGGCCGTGACCAGCCCGCTCGCGGCCCCCACCTCCGCGCCGTACGACGCGGTCTGCGCGGCGGACGTGAGCGCGGTCCTGACCCTGTCCGATCCGACGGGCAAGAAAGTGGCCCTTCAGGAGTGCCCGGCCCTGCGCGCCATCGACGGCATCCTCGACCCTGCCGGGAAGCATCTGGTGGAGACCGACGCGAGCGGTCGCGTGATCGCGCCGGACATCGTGTGGGGCGAGACGATGGTCAAGGGGAAGGCGGTCGCCACTTCGGCCGGCCTCTGCTACAACAACCAGGGCCGGGCCTCGAACCCGCACCAGGCCGACTGCGAGGAGCTCCCCCAGGTCTTCGTCTCGGTCACGTTCTCCCTGCCCGGCGCGCCGGACCCGTCGCAGATGTCCAGCGACATGACCCTTGCCAACCGCGCACCCGGCATCGGCACCGGGGCGGCGGCCTGGATCCCGAAGAGCACCAAGACCTTGAAGGACGGCTCCACGGTCACCGTCAGCGAGGTGCAGAACGGCGACCGCGTCTCGGCCAAGGCCAGGCGGGTCCTGAAGTCCGGAGCCGCCCTGACCATCGTGGCCGTGGACGGCTACGACAACAGCTCGGCGACCGAACAGCCGGGCTCGGTCTACGACCCGTTCCCCTTCACCCTGGAGCAGATGGCGGCGGCGGCGGGCGTGGAGCAGTTCGTGGCGCCCGACGCCCTTCTTTCGCACAACTGAGCCACCGAGTCACCGAGTCACCGGATCACGCCGAGCGCCATCCCTCAGCGTTCGAGAACGACTCGCGCGAGATACCGGAACCCGTCTCGGGCCACGAGCCGTACTTCTTGTCGTGGAGATGGGCGAAGAAGTAGCACATCTCCTCCAGTTCCTCGTCCTCCTCCGCGGTGTCCGGGTCGGCGAGCACGGCGTAGTACGTCTCGCGGCCCGAGGCGACGATGTACCCGCGGGCATAAAGGAACCCGTCGTCCGAGCCGTCGGTGACGGCGTGGATGTCGGCGCGGTCGATGTCGTACAGCTTGCGCTCCACCACCCGGTCGAGGTCGGTGAGCTCGCTGGACGACATCGATTCGCAGAGATCTGACAAGGCTTCCAGAAGCCGCTCCGTCGAGCCGCCGGCCCCCGACCGTGCCTCGGCCAGCAACGACCAGAACCGGTTCTCTTCCTCGTCGGTGGGGAGGCGCGGCCCGCCTTGCTCATCTGTCGTCATGGCAAGCGACGATAGACCCCGGCGCCGACAACGCGGCCAAGTGAAGGCGGCTCGATCGCCTTCAGCCCCGGCGCGGCAGTTCGTGCACACGGACATTCCCGAGCCGCCCGTCTTCCAGCGACGCGGTCAGGTACGTGGCATAGGGCTGCCGGCGCCGGTCGGTCGGCGAGCCGGGATTGAGAAGCCGCATGCCGCCGGGAGCCTGGCTGTCCCAAGGGATGTGGCTGTGCCCGAACACCAGGACGTCGATGCCGGGGAAACGAGCTTCGCACCGCTGCTCGCGTCCCTTGGCCGGGCCGGTCTCGTGGACCACGGCGAACCGGCACGACTGGAGCTCGACCTCCGCCACCAGCGGCAGCCGCCGCCGCAACTCCGGCCCGTCGTTGTTGCCGTAGACCGCGACCAGCTGTTTGGAACGCTGCTGGAGCAGGTCGAGGGTGTCGGCGTCGACCCAGTCCCCGGCGTGGAACACGACGTCGGCCGCGTCCACCGCGTCCAGCAGTGGTTCGGGGAGCAGCCGGGCACGGGCCGGGACGTGGGTGTCCGACATCAGCAGCAGGCGCAAGCGGCTGCTCCTTCGTCACTCGGGCGGCGGGTGTTGATCTGCCCATGCTACGACGGCTTGACTTGACCGAATGGGGGTATTGGGGGCGAACGGTTTTATATCCGGAAGAACGACACGCGAGAGGAGCGGGGCTCATGGCTGGGAACGCTCCACAAGAACCCGACCCTGCCCGTGGCGCGGTGGTGCCCGGAGCAGGTGGGACCACGATCGCTCCGGAACACGAGAAGGTGCCGGGGCGCAGCCGCCTGGGCGGTCTGTGGGTGATGCTGGCCAGCGGCGCCGTCGTGCTGGTGCTGCTGCTGGTCTTCATCCTGCAGAACGGCCAACGCATCCAGATCCACCTGTACGGCGCACACTGGAACGCGCCGCTTGGCGTCGCGTTGCTGATGGCCGCGGCGTTGGGCGTGCTGCTCGTCGTCGTGCCCGGGGCGGGACGCATCATTCAGCTGCGGCGCAAGGCACGCAGCCTGCACCAGGACCGCGAGCGCCTCTTGGAGCAGGTTCCGCAGGCACCGCAGGCGCCCCAGGTCTCACAGCCGCCACAGGCCCCACAGGCCCCGCAGGCGCCTCCGCAGTAAAGCGGTGTCGCACCCGATCACCGCAAGCGCCAGCCGGTGCGGCTGCGACTTCGCCGAAACCGGCGAATCATGAAGGCATGGGCTGGATACTTCTCATTCTCGTTTTGGCCGTGCTGTTCGGCGTCCTGGGCGTGGTGATCAAGGGCCTGCTATGGCTCCTGGTCATCGGGATCGTCCTGTTCGTCATCGGACTGGGCGTCGGCGCGGTCCGGTCCCGCCGCAGCGGCGCACGCTCCAGATGATCCGCTGAGCGGCCGGCCGGTACTCCTCAGCACCCGGCGGCCAGCCGCAGCGGCTCCGAGCGCGGCCCCAGCGTCCCGCCGCGCGCCGAGGCCACGTCGAACTCGTAGACGTGGCCCGCCGTCAGCCCCTGGGCCAGCCAGTGGTCGCCCAGGACCGGGATCGGCCCGACCCGGCGCGGCTGCCCGAGCGTGACATCACGCAGCGCGACCTGATAGCCGGAGGCTCCTCGCACCCGGCTCCACTCGATCCTTACGCTCGCGTCGTCCTGAGCCCGTACGGCGACGATCGTCGGCTCGGCCAACGGAAGCTCACGCGGCCGCGTCCGCGGCGTCCGCAACGGCTCGCTGCCGACGCCGAACCGCCGCAGCGTGTCCGCGAAGCGGCCGGCCATGACCAGCTCGCCGGCCGGATTCGGATGGATGCCGTCGTAGGTGTCGGTGTCGGAATCGAAGCCGCTGTGCACGTCCACCAAGGCGACGGGTGACTGCTCCGTCGAGAGCTCCGCGAGCGCGGACGGCAGCTTGGCGTTGTAGTCCCGGATCGTCTCCCGGAACCACTCGTTCCCCCACGTGCTGGTTCCGGCGATGTTCGCCACCAGGAAGACCGCCGAGGGCGCGCCGGCGCGGGCTTCGGCCACGACGGCCGCCAGATCCCGCAACGCCTGGTCGGGCGGCCCGACCATCGCGAGGTCGTTGAAGCCCAACTGGACCAGCAGGAAATCGGGGCGTTCGGCGGCGACGTGCTCGCGCACCGACGCCTTCGCGGAGTTCGCCGTCCATCCGGGGCGCGCGCAGTGCCCGCCCTCGAAGCCGCCCTCCCGATAGGGGCCGGTCATCGGGTTGCCGACATCGGGCCCGGTGGGTACCGGGCGTCCTTCCACGAGAGCCAGGAGCACCGGATCCTCGTACATCGAGAACGTCCCGGTGTGCGGACCGACGAACTCGGCCGCCGTGCCCGTACGCCGGAAGTGCTGGGCCAGCTGCCAGCGCCACGTGTAGTCGTCCTGCATCCCGCTGGCGAGCGAATCGCCCAGGACCATGATCCGAGGTGGCCTCATGATTCTCCTTTCGCCGTCAGGGAGTGCGGGTACCCAGACGCGCGCCGCTTAGACGGCGTGATCCGAATCGGCTTCGGCTCCTGCTTCGGCGACGGGTCCGATCTCGGTGAACAGGCTCCTGATGCCGGCCAGGTCCAGGACACGCTGGACGGGTTCGGAAGGAGCGGCCAGAGCGATGTCACGGCCGTGGGTGGAGGCCCGCTGCATGGCATGGACCAGCACACGCAGTCCCATGGAGTCCAGGAAGGTGACGCGGGAGCAGTCGATGACCAGGTCGCAGTCGGCGTCCCAGGCCTGGTCGAGGTCGGATTGGAACCGGCCGTGGGCGGCGAGGTCGATGTCGCCGGCGACGGTCAGGACCACGCGGTCCGCGATGCGTGTCGCGGTACTAGAGAACTCCATGGCCGGCTCCTTGTTGTGGGCCCCGGTGCGGCGTCGTGCCGGCGCCGGTGGCGGCTCCAGCTTTCGGTATCGCCGACAACTCTGTCAACTGATACATGAATTATATCTCGTGTATCGGGCTTCGGGAGTGAGGCCCCCGGACGAGCGGATCCGAGACCGCGGGCTCCGTGACCGAATCGAGGCCGCACCCGGACCATTCTTCGTCCACCTGTTCGTTTAGTCCGGGCCAAAGCGGTAATCCGTGGTCAGTCGTTCATGGTGAGGTGAGAGCGTGAGCAGGCTTCCCTTCGCTGCTCAGACCCTCGATTCGGCGGACACGTTCCGCCACGAGGCGTTTCTGTATTCCGGGGATGAGCATTTCTTGGCCGGTACCACCGCGTTCGTGCGCGATGGGCTGGACGCCGGCGAGGCGGTGCTGGTCGCGGTCATCGCGGCCCGCGCCGCGCTGCTGCGGCGTGCCCTGGGCCGGGACGCCGACCGCGTCGAGTTCCTCGACATGGCGCTCACCGGCCGCAACCCGGCCCGGATCATCCCGGCCTGGCAGGACTGGGTCGACCGCAACGCGCCCACCGCGCGGGGCTTCCGCGGGGTCGGCGAACCGATCTGGAGCGGCCGCACCCCCAGCGAGATCGCCGAATGCCGGCATCACGAGCAACTGCTCAACACCGCCTTCGACACCGGCCCCGCCTGGTGGCTGCTGTGCCCCTACGACGCCGAAGCGCTGCCGCAGCCGGTGATCGACAGCGTGCACCGAAGCCACCCCAGCGTCGTCGCCCACGACACCAGAGAGCGCAGCGCCAGCTATCCGCGCTCCGGATTCAGCCGGACCGCCATGTCCGACGAGCCCCTGGAGGAACCGTCGGGGCCGGTGTGGGAACTCGGTTTCGACCTGGACAGCCTCAGAGAGCTGCGCGACCACGTCGCGAAGTTCGCCGAGCCCGTGGTGGGCGGCCGGGGAGCGAATGATGCGGTCCTGGTCGTCAGCGAGCTCGCGGCGAACAGCATCAAGTACGGCGGCGGAGCCGGCGTCCTGCGCCTGTGGCGCGATGTCGCGGCCCTGGTGTGCGAGGTACGGGACGACGGTGTGATCACCGACCCGCTGGCCGGGCGCCGCCGGCCCACCGGCGGGCTGGGCGGGAACGCCGGGCTGTGGATCGTCAACCAGGTGTGTGACCTGTTGCAGATCCGCTCGGCGCCGGGTCAGGGGACCGTTGTCCGGGCCCGCCTCGGTGGCGCTGCTGGTTAGCGCGTCGCGCGTGGCACCGCACGTCGCGATCGGTGTCGGTGTCGGTGTCGCGCGCGCCCCTACATCTGCGCTGCTACATCGGCGGCCCGGCGCCGCCACCGAGCGGCGCACCGGTTTCGTCCCGCATCAGCGCCTCGAAGTCGTCGTGCGCCATCTTCGCTCCCCGGCACCTGTTGTAGGCGTCCTGCCTCTCGCGGAGAGCGGCGGTCAGTTCCGCGGACCGCCGCAGGACTTCGGCCTCGGGAGCGGCGCTCGGGCGGGAATGCAGCTCCCGCCAAGCGGCTAGATCCTGCTCCGCCCGCCGCAAGGCGTTGAACTCTTCATCGCACGTCATGCCTTCACCTCCGCCGGGCAGGCAGCTGCGCACCCCGACAGGGCCCTCGTGCCCCCTGCCCCGGCCCGGCAAACGTCGCCCTGGCTAAGGTCGCCGGGCGCCGGCCCAGGTCGATCCTGCGGCGTGGTCATCCCCGCATCCCGTCCGCGCGCTGCTTCCGGATCTCCACCCGGACGGCCGAGCCCTCCACATGCCAGGCGAAGTCGTCCACCAGCGCGGTGAGGATGGGGCCGGCGAACTCGTCGTCGTCCGGGGAGATGAAGACGTCGGCCTGGGTCTGCACCGTGATGTGCAGGCTCGGGCCTGCCACGACGAAGGACGCCGCCAGGCCGCCGTCCTGCTCCGGATCGCCGCCGGCCGTGAGGCAGGTGCGCAGCAGGAACCCGCACGCCTCGTCGACCGCCAGTTGCAGGTCGGCGGTCTCGGCCGAGCCGCAGCCCAGCCGCGGCGCGAGTTGCCCGCACGCCGCGCGCAGGACCGCGATGTACTCGGGCTGGGCCGGGATGTGGATCGTGACGACGGTCCGTCCGGATTCCGGTTCGCCGGGGCGTGCCTGTGGGCTTCCGTGGTCCATGGCCACAGCCGGGGTCATCGGATGCCCATGCGCGGATCACTGCCCGCGTCGGCCGAGGCGAGAGCGAACCAGCCTGCTGCTGACGAGGAACGCCGTGACCGCCCCGGCTACGGAGGCGGCCAGTCCGGCCGCGCGCGCCGGCCAAGCGGACTTCTTCCGCTTCTGCGTCTGTTTCTGCGTCTGCTTCTGTGCCTGCTTCTGCACGGCGCTGACGCCGTCCTGCACCTTATGCCCGGCCGCCTGGAGCATGCCGATTCCCTCGTCGACGATGTGCGCCATTGCCACCACTCCTCTGCATGTCTGCTTGTGTGGTCTCGCTTCTCGCTTCTCGCTTCTCGCTTCTCGATTCTCAGTGTCGGTCCGGGCCGGATGTCAGCTGTCGATGAGGAGGTGGAACGCCTCGCGGCAGCGGAGCAAGTGCTCGCGCCGGGCCTCCTCGTCGGCACCTGGAGTCGCGGACCCCTTCACGCCGTCGGCGATCTCGTCAATCCGCCGGACGACGCTCTCGGCCAAGGCGGCGACCAGACGCTCGGCGGCCTCGACGGCGCGCTGCGGGTCGGTGGCGAAACCGGTCTGCACCGCCTGCCATTCGCCCAGGAACGCCGCGCGTTTCTCGTCGTCGAGCAGTGAGACGTCCCGCGGCCGGGCAGGGCGGCCCGCGCCGGCCTCCTCCGCCGCCTCGGTCGCCGTGTGGATGTCGAATTCGTTCGTCATCACCTGCTACTCCTTCAGGGTCTTCAGGGTCTTCAGGCTTCGCGTCCGCGGCCGCTGAACGCGTCGCGGATCCGGTCGACGACCGCGAGACCGGGAGCGGTGAGATTCCCCGGCGGCGTGTCGGGGGCGCCCGGATGGGGCCGGGTGGGGGCGAGCTTCTTGCCCGTCGTCACCATCTTGCCGATCGCCACGAGGTCCTCGGCGGTGCACACGGCCCGCAAGCGGGGGAACAGGATCTGTTCTTCTTCGGCGATGTGCGCGCTCACCAGGTCGATGACGAGCCGCAGCGTCGCCTCGAACGGCTCGTCGTCGGGCTGCATGCCGTGGAGTTCCTTCAGGGCCAGCTCGACCTGTGCGTGCTCGCCGATCTCGCGGTCGGCCAGTTCCGCGCCGCCGTCGACGTTGAGACGCACGGCGGGGTAGAGGAACTGCTCCTCGGCCGTCGCGTGCCGGACGAGTTCGATCGTGACCCGGTCGGCCAGGTTCTTACGCCGCTTCGGATCGGCGCTGTCCCGCGTCCTGTCCAGCTCGTCGAAGAGCGCCAGGACTTCCCGATGATCGTGCGTAAGGACGGCGATGACGTCGTCGCTTGAGGTCTCGGTCACTGAAGTCACTCCTCCCGCATCGCTGCGTGTCCGCCGATCCGTCGGATCCGGCGGAGTCCTCCGGGTGTCCAGTCGGATCGGCGATAAACGGTGACGCAGCCAGCGGTGGGACGACTCTGGGTGCTGATGGTGATGCTGATATGGGCGGTTCGGCCGGTTCGGCCGGTTCGGTCGGCCGGCGGTGCCGCGGGTGAGCCGGCCCGGCCGGAGCGGCTTGCTCGCATTCCGCGCGGATCAGGTCCCTGAGTTGCCCGGCCGTCGGACGCCTGCCGGGCTCGCGGCGCAACGTCGTGGCGAGCAGGGCCCGCCACCGCGGCGAAAGGTCCGCCGGGATGCGCGGCGGCCTGTTGACCACGTCGGCGATCCGGTCCAAGGCCGGACCGGGGTATTCCGGTTGCCCGGTAAGCGCTTCGAGCAGGACCAGCCCGAGGCAGAATACGTCCGATGCGGGCATCGGCCCGCAGCCCTGCGCCTGCTCCGGTGCCATGTACCCTGCGGTGCCGACCACCAGGCCGCTGCCGGTGTGCACCGGACCGTCCCACGCATGGGCGACCCCGAAGTCGGCCAGGAAGATCCCGCCGTCCGGTTCCACGAGGACGTTGGCGGGCTTCAGGTCGCGATGGACGATGCCGCGCGAGTGGATGTGGTCCAGCGCGTCGGCCAAGGCGACGCCCAGCCGTGCGACCTCCGCCGGCGGCAGCGGTCCGCGCCCGATGATCCGCGCCAGGTCCTCGCCGTGGATCAGCGGCATCACGAGATAGCGCCACGCGCCGTGCCGGCCGGCGTCCAGCAGCGGGACGAGGTTCGGGTGGTCGACGGCGGCGAGCAGCCGTGCCTCCTCGACGAAGCGCGCGGTGAAGTCGCGGCGGTCGTCACCGGTCCTGAGGACCTTGACCGCGACGGCACGCCGCAGGCGGAGGTCGGCGGCCTGGTAGATCTCGGCCGCGCCGCCCAGCCCGATGCGCTCACCGAGCCGGTAGCGGTTGCCCAACAGACCCTGGCTGACAGCGCTCACAGCGGTAAGACTCACCGACGCCGGATAACCCGGATCCGCTGCTTCACACGCCCTTGAGAGATTTATCCCGCTCCACGGCCGTTCCGGCACCGTGGTTTCCCGACAGCAACGCCAAGAACGGGCCCACCTGCAGATCGCGCTGGGCCGCGTGGCGGAAGCCCAGATCCAGGTTCACGGCGTAGTGGTTGCGCCGCCCGACCCGGCTGCGGGTCACGTATCCGGCGGCCTCCAGGTCGGCGATGATCGCGGCGGTGGCCCGCTCGGTGATCCCGGCCGCGGCGCTCAGCTCTCTGATACGGGCCTGCGGATCACGGGCGATCTCCACCAGGACGCGGCCGTGCGAGGTCAGCAACGTCCACGCGTCGCGCCTGCCGTCGCCTGCTGCCACGCCGCGATGATACCCGCGGAAGCGCGAATCGTGATCAATTCTTCGGGTATTCCCCGCCGGCCGGGGACCCGGGGAGTTCCGGGGGCTCCGGTGCCGCAAGGGGAGCCGGGGGCATCGCGGTCGGTTCTGCACCGGCGCCGGCTGCGGCGAGCGGATCCGGCAGCGCGACGACAGGGTTCACCATGAGGTCTTCGGGGGTGATGCCTTCCTCAGGCGTCACCGCGGCGGCCAGGGTGCTGGTGCCGGCGAGCATCTCCAGAAACGGCCCCACCTGGAGGCCGTCCTGTGCCGCGTGCCGGAACGGATTGTCCATGTGCACCACGTAGCGCGTGCGCCGTCCGACCCGGACGCGCTGCACATACCCGGCCCGTTCGAGGTCGGCGATGATGGCCTGGGTGGCACGCTCGGTGATGCCGATGATCGCGCTGATGTCCCGCACGCGGGCCCGCGGATTGCGGGCGATCTCCACGAGGACGTGTCCGTGGGAGGTGAGCAGCGTCCACCTTCGACGTTCCTCTGCCTCCTCCATTCCTCCACCATATCCCTGTGGCAATGGAACGAGGTTGACGCCGGGTCCGCTGGCCGGGGTTCAGCTCGTTCTCTGAGCCTGTGCGGCGTGCGGATCGAGGTCTGCGAGCGTGAGCGGATGCGCTGGCGGGTCCGGGAGCGCGATACGGCTGGTGACGTGCAGGTCGGGACCGATATGTACGAGTTCGCCGGAGCGCAGCGCACGCCAGCCGGGATGGTCGTCGAGCCGTTCGCTGGCCACGACCACGGACGACCGGTCGGCGAGGCCGTCGGCCCGCACCCGCATGCGTCCGCCGCTCCCGTTCTGGTCCAGGCCGCGACCTTGGTGGGGACCGTCGGCGCGCCGTTCCAGCAGATAGAGGCTGTGTGTCTCGGGATAGCGCAGCGCCCACAGGCTGTCGGCGGTGGTCATCACGATGTTGAGAGCCAGCAGCGGCAGGTTCTCGGCGACCCAGCGCGCCGCGGACTCCAGGCCGGCGGCCACATCGCCGCCGGCGGCCTCGGTCTCGCGATTCACCAACGCGAAGAAGCGTTCTGAGTCGGTGTCACCGCGCACCTGGGCCATGGCGTCGCCGAGATGCCGTTCGAGGATGTCCTTGCCCTCGATGACGCCGTTGTGGGCCAGCATGCGGCCGTCGGCACAGAAGGGGTGCGTGTTGCGTATGGAAAGCGCTCCGGTGGTGGCGTAGCGGACGTGGGCGATGAAGGTCGAGGATTCAACGGTCGCGGCCTCCTCGGCGAAGGCCCGGTCCTCGTACGCGGCGATGGGAGCCTTGTGCAGCACCGGTTCGCCGTCGGGCCGGAAGTAGCCCAGCCCGGTCCCGTCCGGATCCCGCCTGCTCTGCGCGGACAGGCTGTCCGCGGCGTCCAGGAGCCAGAACGTGGCCCGCACGCGCTCCGGAGCGCTGGTCATGGCGAACAAACGGCACATACGTGGCCGGGTGCCCAGCCCCACGGGAACTAAACGCCCGTTTCATCCCCGTGCGACGGGCTACGAGGGCGCTTCACGAGGAACAGCTCGACGAAGGGATCCACCATGAGCGTCAGTGACAAGGCCAAGCACGCGGTCGAGGACGCGAAGGGCAAGGCCAAGGAAGCCACCGGCAAGGTCACCGGCAACGAGCGCATGCAGGCCGAAGGCCAGGCCGACCAGGACAAGGCCCACGCCGCCCACGCGGCCGACAAGGCGAAGGACACGGTGAAGAACACCGGCCAGGAGGCGAAGGGCAAGGTCCGGGAAGTGGCCGGAGCCGTCACCGACGACGAGGGCATGGAGGCCAAGGGCAAGGTCGAGCAGCTGGGCGCGCGAGCCAAGGAGCACTTGAACAAGTAAGGAGTTCGCTGAGCGGCTGCGCGCCGACCGGCCGGCCCCGGGTGTAGCGCCCGCAGGGCCGGTCTTCTCTGTGCTGCGGGCTGCCTGGCCGTTGCCTTGCCTGCCCCGCTTGCCGAACCCCTCACTCAGCCGCTGTCGTCGCCTCCGCGATGAGCTTGCGGACCTCGGCCAGGTCCATCCCGACCTGCAGGGCCCACTCGGAGCCCGAAGCGTGCCGCGCGCCGATCGCCGTGTCGGCCGCGGCCGCCAGCTGGTACAGCACCTCGGTCGTCACCTCGACCGGCGCCGCCCGTCCGGCGTGTGCGCGGTCACCCCACAGCGCGGCGACCTCTCGCTCGGCGTGGGTCGCGGCATCGGTCCAGGCCACCACCTCGTTGACCCTGACCGCTGCGATGAGCCGCGCCAGCATGTCCTTCCCGACAGATGTGCAGCCCTGCGAAAGGCCGGCCATGGCGTCCTCCCGCCCGCGTCTATATACCTGATCTCCTTTTCATGCTTAATTTTACATATGAACGGTACCGGGGATCAGCTGTCCGGCGCCGCCGAACAGGGTGACGACTCACCCGATTCGGTATGATCCGCGACGTGGCGAATGACCGCAAACGTGATGCCTGGACCCTGCTGACGTCACACGGCCACGTCCTGGTCGAGATCGCCAGGAACCCCGACGCCAGGATCAGGGACATCAGCGCGGCGGCCGGGATCACGGAGCGTGCCGCCATAGCGATCATCGCCGACCTGGACGCCGCCGGCTACGTGACGCGCAGCCGAGTCGGCCGGCGGAACCGTTACGTCGTCCACCTCGATCTTCCGTTCCGCCACCCGGCCCAGCACGATCTGCTGGTGGGGCCCTTCCTCAGACTGCTCGCGGAACTGCCCGGCGAGTCGGCGCCAGCAGCCAAAGCCGCCACTGTTGCTACAGTCGCCAAAGCCGTCAAAACTGCCAAAGTGGCCAAAGCGGCTAAATAGCGCTCCTACGACCCGTCCCCCGAGCCCGCGGCCTGCCCCCGGCCGTCATCGTGCCGCCCCACCTCGAACGACACGGTCTTCCCCGCCTCATCGGCCGCCACCTGCAACCGGTCCACGGTGAGCTGCACCATCTCCAGCCCCCGCCCGCCGATGTCGGCGGCGCTCGCGTGCCGGATGCTCGGCATCCGCGCCGACCGGTCGGCGATCTCGCAGCGCGCGCTGGTGGGGCAGATCTGCGCGGCCACCGTCACCGGCCCGGCGCCGTGCACGACGGCGTTGGTCGCGATCTCGCTGTAGGCGAGCACGAGCCGATCGGTGTCCTCGCAGTCGCCCCACACCTCGGTGGCCGCGACCGCCAGCCACTGCCGCGAACACGACACATCCGCCGGGGTCCCGGGAAACGACCAAGACAGGGAATTGACACCGGACTGCTCGGGCAGCGCGCGCCCCCGCCGCCCACCGGATTTACGACGGGCCGTGCTGCCCACATCGACCGGTTCGGTACCGCAGGAATGCTGCATGACGCCGCCTCGCAGAAGTCGCTGATTCGAACGCATCGTCAGTACAACGCAATGTCCCGGAACCCCGCCGCTAAACAACTACCACCGTTTGGCATGGGAAGACGCGGACATAGCGGCCATGAAACACCGCACCGACAAGGAGGACACGATGACTGCATGGTTCCGCGTCTACCCGGGTTCGACCCTCCCGCGCCGCCTCACCCCCGAGGACGTCGACTACCTCGACACCGCGATGAGGAACGCCTACGGCGTCTTCGTCGACGACCCGGCCACCGGCCTGGACCTGGCCCGCACCATGACCGCCAGCGTCCTGAACGCCCGCGGCTTCGACGCCGCCACCATCCTGCGCCCCTACCACGCCCCGCCGGAATCCGATCCCGCCGAGATCCTGCAGACCATGGCTGACCTGGCCGCCGCCATCGACCGCATCGCGGTCAACGGCGGCTAGTACTGCAGCCGCACTTGGTGGTTAGGGTGGGGTCTGGCCGCGTCGTCGGAAGTGGCTGCGTTGAGCGCGTTTTTGATGATGACGGCGCCAGATGCTCCAGCCGATTGTGAACAGCAGGTGCTGGGCCTGCGTGCCGATCCGGGTGAATAGGCGGCGGATCTCGGC
>NZ_JBGCCT010000049.1 GCF_041260665.1 Catenulispora sp. GP43
CGAGCAACAGCGCCACCTACACCTATGTGGCGGCGCCGGTGGTGAGCAGCATCAGCCCGACGCAGGGCCCGAGCGTGGGCGGGAACACGGTCACCATCACGGGCACCGGGTTCACCGGCGCCGCCAGTGTGTCGTTCGGTTCGGCCTCGGCGTCCTTCACGGTGGTCAGCGCCACCCAGATCACCGCCACGGCTCCAGCCGGTACCGGCTCGGTGTCGGTGACGGTCACGACGCCAGGCGGGACGAGCAACAGCGCCACCTACACCTATGTGGCGGCGCCGGTGGTGAGCAGCATCAGCCCGACGCAGGGCCCGAGCGTGGGCGGGAACACGGTCACCGTCACGGGCACCGGGTTCACCGGCGCCACCAGCGTGTTGTTCGGTTCGGTGTCGGCGTCCTTCACGGTGGTCAGCGCCACCCAGATCACCGCCACCGCACCTCCCGCACCCGTGGCACCGGTCGCGGTCACAGTGGTCACCACTGGAGGCACCAGTAACGGGGTGCTGTACTTCTACGTCCCGCCGCCGACCGTCACCAGCCTTTCCCCCGCAGTGGGACCGGCGACTGGCGGCAATACCGTCACCATCACGGGCACCAACCTGACGCTCACCACAGCTGTCCACTTCGGAACCGCCGCCGCCACCGGGCTCGTGATCGTCTCGGACAACCAGATCCGTGTCCAGGCCCCCAGCGGCTCCGGGACCGTGGCCGTCACGGTGACCGCACCGGGCGGCACCAGCCTGCCGGGTGTGGGCAGCCCGTACTACACGTATGTCGCAGCCCCGGTCATCAACGCCCTCAATCCCGCACAGGGGCCGTCGAGCGGCGGAAACGGGGTCACCATCACCGGAAGCAACCTCGGCCGGGCCGAATCCGTCCTGATCGGCGGGAATGAAGCACCCTTCGTCGCCGTCTCGGACACCGAGCTCGTGGCCGTGAGCCCGGGCGGCTCCCCCGGCTCGGTCACCGTGACGGTCACCACGCCGGGCGGCGTCAGCAGCCCTGCCAGCTATCAGCTGGTCGCCGGCCCGAGCGTGTAGAAGGCAATGTGTTTCCTGGAGGACCGGTCCTCACTTTCGCTTCTTCGACAATCGCCGACTCCTGATAGACACACCGTCATGACAACGGGACGCACGCTTTCCTTCACGATCCTGGCGGCTGCGGCGCTGGTCACCGCGGGGTGCGGCAGCCACGGGTATGACGACGGCTACAAGACCTACGTCAACACTCTCGACTCGATCCAGGCAAACGACTGCATCATCGACAGCGCGCCGTTCGGCCAGCTCCTGAAAGCCGATGAGGCGCCCAAGCCGCCGCAGATCGTGCCGTGCAGCGACACCTCCAGCGTCAAGGTCTTCGCGGTGGCCGACCTGGCGGGCCCCTACGAGCAGGCGAAGGACCAGGCCGACAGCGCCTGCAAGGCGGCCGTGGGCCAGGTCCCGGACAGCGAGGCCCAGCAGTACATGCTGCCCGGGGCGACCGACCTGAACTACAAGATCATCTATCCGAGCCTGCAGGAGGACTGGGACCACGGCTTCCACAAGGCGATCTGCTACCTCAGCATGATCTAACAGTCACGACCCGCGCGGGATCAGCCCCCGACCAGTTTCGAGATGTCGCCGATCAGGGTGATCACGCCGCCCTTGATCTGGTAGGCGTAGATCGCCGTGCCCGAGACGTCGCCGGTCGGCGTGAACTTGATCTCCTTGGACAGCCCCTGGTAGTCCACCTTGCCCACGCCGTCGGCCACCGCCTGGCGGGTCGGGCTGGCGGTGTTCAGGCTCTTCAGCACACTGATGATGGTGTTCGCCGAGTCGTAGCCCTCGATGGAGTACGTGCCCGGCTCGGCGTTGGCCAGCTTCTTGTAGTCCGCGGTGAAGGTCGCGTACTTCGGGTCGGTGGCGGGGTCGAAGCAGGGACAGGTGAACTGCCAGCCCTCGGCGGCGTCGGCACCGGCGGTGGTGATGAAGTCCGGGTCCTTCGATCCGTCGCCGGCGATCATCTTGCCGTTGTAGCTCGCGGCCTTCAGCGCCTTGGCGAACACCCCGGCGTCGGCGTAGTAGCCCGCGTAGTACATGGCCTGGGCACCGGAGGCGTCGACCTTGGAGGCCAGCGGGGAGTAGTCCTGGGTTCCGGCCGCCGCGCTGTCGGTCTCGACCTTGACGCCGTCCTTCTTCAGCTCGCCGACGGTCGCCTGCGACAGGCCCTGGCCGTACTGGGACTTGTCGTCGACCACATAGACGTTGGTCGCATTGAGCACCTTGGCCATGTAGTCGGCGGCCGCCGGGCCCTGCACGTTGTCGTTGGCCACGACGCGGTAGAAGGTCTTGAAACCGGAGCTGGTCAGCGACGGACGCGTCGCCACACTCACCGCCACCAGGTTCGCGCTGGAGTACAGCGCCCCGGCGGCGGCGGTCGGGCCGGAGAAGGCCGGACCCACCACGCCGACCACCTTCGGGTCCTGGATCAGCAGCTGCGCCGCCGAGGCGCCCTTGGACTCGTCGCCCTGGTCGTCAGACTCCTTGACGGCCAGGTTGAACGGCAGGTCGCCCTTGGCGTTCTCCTGCTGGACGGCGAGCTTGGCGCCCCAGTCGATGTTCAGGCCCAGCGCCTCGTTGGCGCCCGACAACGGGCCCTGGACGCCTATCTCCAGCGTGGGCTTGTTGCCATTGGAACCGGTCGAGTTGGCGTTCCCGTTGGAAGTCGAGGAGCCGGCACCCCCAGACTTCGACGAACTGCCGGCACAGGCCGAAAGCGCGAGCACGCCGGCGACGACGACCGCGCCGGCCCGCACTCGGTTGATGGTCCACACGTCCGAATCCTCCCTGCTTCGTCGGACGAACCTCGGCGCTGATGACGCAGGGTGCTCATCCATACTCAAGCAATTACCACTTGGGTGATCGGAAGGCCAGAGCTCAGGAACGGCCGTGAGGATGTGCGCCTTCGAGCACTGAGTCCTTCTTGACGCCGTGCCCTATCGCGCACCGACGGGCAGGAACCCGCGGCTAGCTTGGCGGTACGAAAGCCGCCAGCGAAGGAGTGATCACATGAAAGCGTACATCTACAGCAACGACACGGCGGAGATGCAGCTGTTCAGCGGTGAGACCACGGGGACGTCGGGCGGGAAGTTCACCGTCACCCCGTCCACGTCGGTCAGCGGGATGACGCGGGGCGCGAAGTACAAGTACTCCCTGGGCGCGCCGAACGTCAACATCGCGACCGCGACGCTGACGAGTATCGACGGCAGCACCTACACGTTCACCGTCTGATCCGTGGCCTTCGGCTTGCGCTGGATGCGGTAGTGCAGGACGAGGAACGGCAGGCCGAACACCCAGAAGGCGTGTTCGGCGCGCAGTTCCCCGTCCCGCACGTAGACGTCCAGCTGCTCGGCGAAGCCGTGGACCGCGGCGCTGGTCAGCTCGCGCGACTCCGAGTCGATGTAGGTCAGGTAGTGGCCGGGCTGGTCCAGGTCGCTGCGGCTGGTCAGGACCAGGCCGCCGTCCGGCCGGGCCTTCGGCAGCAGCGTCGCGGTGAAACTGGCCTGCGGCAACGGGAACCCGACGCTGACGTACCCGCGCCCGGCGTTCCGGTAGGTGGTGTAGATCCCCATGTAGATCGGCTCGTCGTTGTCCGCGAACGACCGGATCCAGCCACGCACCGCCACGGCGTCGTCCGGGCGCACGATCGTGTCGATCCGGCTGCGGATCCCGCGCAGCGTCTCGCGCTGGTTCATCGGCACGTTCGCCTGGCCGAGCGGGCGCGCCAGCAGATTGCGGTAGAGCAGATAGCCCGGCCGGACCCACGCGCGCCACTCCGGCACGATGTCCAGGGTGAACCGGGTGGTGTGCTCGTAGAACTCGCGCACCAGCGGGTCGGCCTTCGACGGGGCGAAGTCCGGACCCGCCAACTCGTCGAGGGACGCGACGATGCCGACGTCCGGCGTGTCGGGGACGTAGACGCCGCCGAGAACCTTCGCGAGATCGCGCACGTACCCGGTGCCGACGTAGCGTGTGCGCGACTCCAGAGGCACGACGAACGGCAACTCGCGCGCCGTGACACGTTCGGCCAGAAGGCTGACCTGAGGGTCGCGGAACACCAGCGCCGACACCGCGCGGAACCCCACGACGGTCGCCGCGGCCACCACCGCCGGGGCCCTGAGCCCGGGCCGGGTGGCCAGTCCGCGGCCGATCACGGCGCCCAGCACCGGTCCGAGCGCGACCTTCTGCGGGCGCAGGCCGAGGCCGCCGGCGACGGCCCCCGCCGCGGTGCCGACCACCACGGGTCCGGCGCCCGTCACCCGGCCGGCGGCCCAGCCGACCGGGGCCGCGATCGCGCCGCTGGCGGCCACGCGCGCCCACCAGGCCGGGATCTGCCCGGGACGCTGCCGGGCCCGGGCCACCGCCTCGACCGTGCCGAGGCCGGCCGCCCCGGCGAGGGCGGCCAGCGTGGTCGCGCGCCTGCCGCGGTGGCTGCCGAGGGCGGCGCCGGCGAGGGCGCCGAGGACGCCCGCGGTGACGATCTGCTGGGTGCGTGAGGCGCCGGCGGCGCCGGCCGGACCTGCCGGCTCACCGCCGGCCGGGCGGTCGAGCGGGTACTCGGGTGTCGTCACGGTGGCACGCTACCCGAACGCGCCGCGCCGCACCTCGCCGGTCGCCGGCCGGGACCGGAACAGACTCCAGCCGGATCAGGCTCTTGACCCAGTACTCCGCCGGGTGGATAGTGCCCTTGCTTGAGCGGTTTATCTCCCTCGGCGGCACCACCCGGCACTCGCACAGGCAATGAGCAGACTGGATCAGAGGAGATGGTCATGAACGACGGTCCCAGCAGTTCGTCGATGCCGATCACCCGCCGCCGCCTGCTGCGCGACGCCGGTCTGGCCGTGGCCGTCCTCGGGACGTCCTCGGCTGTGGTCCGGGCCCAGGCGGCCACCCCGGCCGCCGCCGCCACGGGTGCCGCGGCCCCGGCCGCCACCAAGTCCGGTCCGATCACGACCGCCTACGTCGAGGTCAACACCAACAGCATCACCAGCGCCGGCAACTACACCCTGGCCTCGAACGGGGCCAACGTGTTCGACATCGCGATCATCTTCGCCGCGAACATCGACTACGACGGCACCAAGGCCACCCTGTATTTCAACCCGCAGGTACAGGCAGTCCTGGACAACGCCGCGACCGAGATCGCACCGCTGCAGGCCAAGGGGATCAAGGTCCTGCTGTCCATCCTCGGCAACCACCAGGGCGCCGGCTTCGCCAACTTCCCCGACCAGGCCAGCGCCGCCGCGTTCGCCACGCAGCTGTCGAACGCCGTGACCACCTACGGCCTGGACGGCATCGACTTCGACGACGAATACGCCGACTACGGCACGAACGGCACCGGACAGCCGAACGCGTGGTCGTTCCCCTACCTGGTCCAGGCACTGCGCAACGACATGCCGAACAAGATCATCTCCCTGTACTACATCGGCCCGTCCTCGACGTCGTTGTCCTACGGCGGGATCAACGTCGGCAGCCTGATCAACTACAGCTGGAACCCCTACTACGGCACGTGGGGGGCTCCGGATGTGCCCGGCTTGACGAACGCGCAGCTCGCCCCCGCGGCGATCGACATCCAGAACACCTCGTCGTCGACCGCGACCAGCCTGGCGCAGCAGACCGTGAGCGGCGGCTACGGCGTCTTCAACACCTACAACCTGCCCGACACGGACGCCAGCACGTACATCTCGTCCTTCACCCAGGCGCTGTACGGCAGCAGCGCCGTCTACAAGAGCAGCGGCTCGAGCGGCGGCGGCACGGCGACGTACAACAACACCGGCATCGCCGGCGACGGCTCCACCGGCCCGAACTTCGACGGCGTCGGCTGGGCCTACTCGGCCCAGGCCCTCGCGTCGGCCGGCGCCGGCCCGGGCTCGCAGCTCACCGCATCGGGGAAGACCTTCACCTGGCCGAACGTGGCCGCCGGGGCACCGGACAACTACCAGGCCGCGGGCCAGACGGTCGCGATATCCGGGGCGGGCACCTCCGGCAGCATCGCCTTCCTGGGCGCCGCCACCAACGGACCCTCCAGCGGGACCGCGACAGTGAACTTCACCGACGGCACGAGCCAGAGCGTGACGCTGTCGTTCTCGGACTGGACGCTCAACGGCGGGAGCGCCTCGGTCCAGTCGGGCAACACGGTCGCCATCACCAGCGCCTACCGCGACACCACTTCAGGCGGCCGCGACGGCGTCACCACCTACGTGTTCGCCACCAGCTCCGTCTCCCTGACTGCGGGGAAGACGGTCGCCAGCGTCACCTTGCCGTCCAGTGCCGACCAGGGCCAATTGCACGTATTCGCCATCGCCGCATAGCCCTCGGCGCTCGGCGCTCGACCCTCGGCATCGCGCGTTTCGTGGTGTGTTAACTTAGCCGCAGCGCGTACCAGGACGCCTCCCGTCCGCGGCAAGCACCGAGTGCCCCTGGATTCCCCATCACTGTGCAGCGCCATGCGCCGATCCCTATCGCGCCCGGCCGCAGCGGACTCGGGCGACGATGGAGAACGTCATGGATCACAAGACGCTTCCGGACAACGCGGACCTCGCCCAGCTTCGCGCCCAAGCCAAGGAACTGCGGCGTGCCTGCGCCGGCGGCAATCCCGCGGCACTGGCCCGGCTGAAGGCGGTCCGCCCCGATGTCGAGTCGGCCGCCGGCACCGCGGTCCAGCTGCGGGACGCCCAACTGGTCATCGCCCGCGAACACGGCTTCGACGGCTGGCGCGACCTCGTGGCGGCGGTCGTCGACCAGCAGAGCGGCGGCCGCGACCTGCACCGGTGGTTCGGAGTGGAGCTGAACAACGGCACGTGGGACGTCCTGGACTCCGGCCTGTCGGAGAACAGCCCGATCGAAGACCAGGAAGCGGCGCTGTACGCGGCGTACGCCTCGACGTACCACTGGATGCAGGCCGGGACGGTCGCGAACCACGGCCGCGGCGAGTACATGATCGCCGCGGTCGCGACGGCGATCGGCCATCTCGACGTCGCGGCCCGGCACGCGAACCGCTACGCCGGGCTGATCGAGGCACACCCGGCAGCCTTCACCGACTGGGACCGGGCCTTCGCCGCCGAAGGACTGGCCCGCGTCGCGGCCCGTACCGGCGCGGCGGACGCCGAGGTCCTGAGGACCGAGGCGGTCCGCCTCATCGAGGCGGTGGCCGACCCCGAGGACCGGCGGGTCTGCCAGGAGCGTCTGGCAGCGTCGCCCTGGTAGCGGAAACGCGAGGGCGAGCCGGCCGCGCGGGACGTTGACGGTCCGGGTCCGTACACAGCGGGCCCGGATCCGGCCCCATCGAAGCCGGCTGACACACGCGGGGAGCGGAAGCGCGGCGCCTGTCTGGCAGAGGACAGAGGCGGGCTACAGGAATTCGCTTCGGTACGTCTCGGCCAGCTCGCCGGCGAGGCGGCGGCGCTGCGCGAGTTCGTCCTGCGACAGCTGCGGAGGCGGCGCGTCCTTGCTCGCCACGACATCACCGATGCGCATGAAGTACTCGTCCTGGCCGGCGGGGGTGCACATGCACAGCATGCGGGCCGGCGCGCCGGAGACGTTGCGGAAGTTGTGCGGTGCGTTGGCCGGGACGTTGATCGTGGACCCGGCCCGTACCGTGCGCTTCTCACCGCGGAAGGTGAACTCGATCTCGCCCTCGAGGATCGTGAACATCTCCTCGAAGTCGTGCCGGTGCGGCGGCGGACCGCCGCCGTCGGGGACGCGCATGTCGATCAGGCAGTACCGGCCGTCGGTCTGCTCGCCGGTGATCAGCATGGCGTAGGTGTTGCCCACCAGCGAGATGTAGGTCGTGGTCGGGTCGTCGGGGTTCGCCACGGTCAACGAACGGGACGGGTCGTCAGCGGGGATCATGTGGATCGTCTCCTAGGAGGTCGGTCAGGCACCGGGATTGACTACGACGACGATCTTGCCGCCGGGCAGGTTGCCCGCGGCGGCGTCGGCGTGCAGGGCGGACAGGTCAGCCAGCGGAACCCGCCGGGCGACCTCGATACGCAGCTCGCCGCGATCGGCCAGCTCCACGAGGTGCGCCAGCTGCTGCGCGTCGCTGCGGACGAACAGGTCGATGCCGCGCACGCCCCGCTCCTCGTCGCTGGGCGCGGGCATCCACACGGTGGTGTTCACCAGGACGCCGCCCGGCCGGATCACCTCGAGCAGTGCGGCCAGCTGCGCCGGCTCGATCGGCGCGAGGTTGAGCACCACGTCGACCGGGGCGGTCGCGGCGTCCACAGCGGTGCTGGTGTGGTCGATGACCTCGTCGGCGCCGGCGGCCTGGACCCGGTCGCGGCTGCGCGGGCTCGCCGTGGCGATGACATAGGCGCCGGCGGCCTTGGCCAGCTGCACGGCGTAGCCGCCGACCGCCCCGCCCGCGCCGTTGACCAGCACGCGCTGGCCCGCCGTGAGCTTCGCGTGGTCGAACAGCGCCTGCCACGCGGTGAGTCCGACGGCCGGCAGCGCCGCGGCGTCGGCCGAGGCGACGCTCGTCGGCGCCGGCGCGAGGATGTCGGCCGGGACCACGACGTATTCCGCGGCCGCGCCGTCGTCCGTCATCGGCAGGAACCCGACGACCTGGTCACCGACCTTGAGACCCTTGAGGCCATCGACTCCCCCGGCCCCCTCGCCGAACGCGGCGATCGTGCCGGACACGTCGAGGCCGGGGGTGTGCGGGAGCGTCACCGGGATCGCCTCCTGCATGAATCCCGCGCGGATGTTGCCGTCGACCCCGTTGAACGACGTCGCGGCGACCCGGATCAGCGCCTGTCCGGGCCCGGGGACGGGCTGCTCGGCGTCCTCGTAGCGCAGGACGCTCGGGTCGCCGTACTCGTGGAAACGCACTGCCTTCATCACGAACTCTCTTTTCTTCTCCGACCATATGCTTCGTTTTCGAAGCACTTGATGACCATAGCATGCTTCGAACCTGAAGCAAACTGTGGCGCGAACGACCTGCGAAACCAAGAAGCCCAAAAAACTTAGAAGCCCGAGAAACTCAGAAGCCCAAGAACCTCAGAAGCCCAGTTCGGGCTGCGGATCAAGCGTGGCTCGAACCGGGAACCAGATGAAGGCCCGCCTTATCCGCGGACAACTTGTCCCTGGACAGCACTGCCGCCGTCCACGACGACCAGGCGCTGAAGCTTCTCCTCGCTCGGCGAACCGGCCTCCGCCATGAAGACCAGCAAGTCCTGGTTCTCGTCGGGATCCATCAGCCGCCAGCTGTACATCTCCAGGTCGCCCAGCTCCGGATGCAGGTAGCGCTTGAGCTCGTGATGGTGGGTCACATCCACCTCGTGACGGCGCCAGACCTCGGCGAACTCCGGGCTGACCGCCAGCAGTGCTTCGACGATCTCGCCGGCCGTGCCCGCGGGGTCCGCGGTGTACACCGCCCGCAGATCCACGGTGAAGACCCTGCCGCGAAGGTCATGATCCTCAGGCGGATAGATGGCGCGCTGCGCCGGGTCGGTGAACCAGCGGTAGACCAGGTAGCGGGACATCCCGCTGAAACGGGTGTAGTCGCCGAACAGGGCAACCGCCCCGCTGGTCTGCAGCAGCGCCTCGCCGAACTGGGAGAACACGATCGCGGGCGTGTCCGACAGGCGCTCGACGATGCGCCGCATGGCGGGACTGACGCGCTCGTCGCGCAGAGCGCGCCGCGGTGCCGAATGCCCGCCGAGCGCGAACAGGTGCTCGCGTTCACTCGGGCTGAGGTTCAGCGCTCGCGCGAGGGCGGCGAGCATCTGCTCGGATGGCATCGGACCGCGCTGCTGCTCGATCCGGCTGTAGTAGTCGGTCGACATGTCGGCCAGCATCGCGACCTCCTCGCGGCGCAGCCCGCCGGCCCGACGCCGGGAACCGCGGGGCAGGCCGACGTCCTCCGGTTGCAGCGCCTCGCGACGAGCCCGGAGAAAGTCCGCGAGCAGCGCACGATCCATCGCCCGGTCCCCCTTTTTCAGGCGGTGCGGTTGCGTCCGGCGCGGGGTTTGGCAGACCGCGGCGGTGCGGCGCGCATATGGGTGCGGACGCGGCCGAGGACGGCGCTGAGGGCGGTGAGGTCCTCGTCGGGCATCGAGTCGAACAGGAGCTGCCGGACGCGGTCGACATGCCCGGGCATCACATGCGCGATCAGGGCTCGGCCGGCATCGGTGACCGTCACTATGACGCTGCGCTCGTCGTCCGGCGACGGCGAGCGGGTGATCAGGCCGCGCTTGTCCAGCAGTCCTGCCTGGTAGGTGAGACCGCTGCGGCTGTAGACGACGCCGTCGGCCAGGTCGGTCATCCGCAGCCGGCCCTCCGGTGAGTCCACCAGGCGTGCCAGGATCTGGAACTGCACGTAGCTGAGATCGCCGTCGGCGCGCAGATGTTCGTCCACCGCGTATTGGAGAAGGCTGCTGACCTCCATCAGGGCGAAATAGGCACCGAGTTGCTCCGAGTTCAGGCCGGGTGTCGCGTCGTTCACTCCGCGAGTCTACTTGCTTTGAATTCGAAGTGCACCCGGTTGTCGGATCCGGGCCGTGCCGTTCGTGGCATCAGCAAGAGGTGACCCGCGAGGGCGCCTTCACGACTACGGAAGATGACGACAGATGCCGCACCCACAGGCCAAGATCCACCGCATGTCCGAGCTCATCGAGCCGATCGGCGCCGTCACCTTCTCCGCCGTGCCGAACGAGGGGTTCCTGGCCCTGGGCATGCGCAACTACTGGGACGGATACTTCGCCGGTCGGGCCGCGCCGCTGGGCTCGGCGCCGGCCGAGGTGGTGCACGCGGTGTTCTACAACTTCGCCGAGGGCGAGGTGGCGCGCCACATCCCGTGGGTCTGGGGGAAGACCACCCCGCAGGAGGCGATCGCCGTGCGCGAACGGGGCAGCGCCGCCGCGCTGCGGCAGTGGATCGGGCCGCTCGCCGACTCCCCCGGGCTGCCGCGGGTCATCGACCTCGCCACCCGAGCCGCCGTCAGCGCGCCGGCCGAGGGCCGCGCGCTGTACGCCGGGCTTCGGGCGCTGGCCGTGCCCGAGGAGCCGGTGGCCAGGCTCTGGCACGCCGCGATGCTGCTGCGCGAGCATCGCGGGGACGGGCACAACGCGGCCCTGCTCGCCCACGGCATCGGTGGCACCGGGGCCCACGTCCTGATGGCTCTTTCCCTCGGGATGCGGGCTGAGAAGTTCGGCCGGCTGCACCACCTGCCCGAAGCGCAGCTGGCCGCCGTGGTCGACGGCCTGCGCGGACGCGGGCTGGTGGACGCCGACGGCGGGTTCACCGACGCCGGCCGGGCGACCAGGGAGCGGATCGAGGCGCTCACCGACGAGCTGGCGGCGCCTGCTTACGACGTGCTCAGCGCCGACGAGCTCGACGAGCTGATCACGGGACTCGAACCGATCGCCGCGGCGGTGGAGGCCGCCAATGACTGAGCGAGCGCCACGGGCAAGGGCCGATTCAGGACTCGAGCGCCGCACGCGGCCTCACCGAAAAGGTGGCGGCTGTGCTCGCGTCTCGCGTCGCCGGGCGGCATCTGACCACCTGGCGCCCTGAGCTGCTGGGCAGCGCCACAGAACAACTCAGCAGGGTCCTCATGCACAGCGCCGCTTGCAGTGCCGTCCAAAATCGCCGGTCCCAACAACCGCGCCCCGCAGAGGCAAACAGCCTCTGCGGGGCGCGGGTCGCGCGCGGGGGGATGCGCGCGGGGAGTTGGTCTGTTACGCGGTCGCCAGTGTGAAGTCGAGCTCGAAGACGCCGCCTCTGCGGATCATCACCTCCTTGGTCTGCGAGGCGTATCCCGTGCTGGAGGCGACCACCGCCATCGTGTCGGCCCGCCCGGGCAGCCACAGCGAGTACGCGCCGTGGGCGTCGGTGGTGACCGTGTACTGCGCGTGAGTACAGGTACCGGACGTCGCGTCGCGTGCCGGGCACAGCTGCACTGTCGCTCCGGGCAGGGGCTTCGCGGCGCTGCCCGCAGTGGCGGCCGAGGTCACCGTGCCGGTGACCTCGCTCCAGGACGAGGGCACGGTCACGTGCAGGTTGACCGGCAGCGCGTCGTTGACGTACGGCGTGTCGGTGGTAAACGTCAGCGCGCCGGCGTACCTGCCCGGCGCCGTGATCTGCGAGGCGTCGGCTGTCACCCGGACCCTGATGCTCTGGCCCGGGGCGAGCTCCAGGCTGCCGCGGTCGCGCTGGGTGGTGAGCCAGGGCACTGCGTCGCCGCCGCACTGGTCGAAGCCGGGCAGCACCTGGGCCACGTCGTTGCCGGTCGGGAAGGCGACGCCGTCCGCGATCGAGCCGCCGATCTGGTACAGGCCGCAGCCCGTGCCGCCGCTGCGGAAGGTCGGGTAGACCGCGTTCGGCAGGGCGCTCCACACGTTGTTGACCGGGTCGTACTGTTCGGCCTGGTTGGTGCCGTCGGCGTCGGTGATGCCGCCGACGATCTGCAGTTGGCCGTTGGCGCCGCTGGACGACATGCCCCAGTCGGGGTACGGGATGTCAGCGGCCTGCGTCCAGGTGTCGGTCTTGGGATGGAAGAGGTACGTCGAGGCCAGGCCCTCGGTGTGGCCGCCGGAGTCGTGCGTGTCGCCGCCCGCGCAGATCACCTCAGCGGCGATGCCGGCGCAGGCGCCCCATTGCATGGACACCGGATAGTCGGCCAGCTTCGTCCAGCTGTCGGCGGCCGGCGAGTAGCGGTAGACCGCCGACGAGAGAGTCGCGCAGTTGCCGGTGGCGCAGCCGCCGATCACGTACAGGCTGCCGTTGAGCACCGCGGCGGTGGCCGACGTCGTGGCCTGCGGCAGGTCGGCGACCCGCGTCCACGAGTCGCCGGCCGGGTGGTAGGCGTAGACGGTGGACTGGATCTTGCCGTCGACATTCCAGCCGCCGACCACGTACATCGTGCCGTTCAGGAACGCCGCCGCCGGGGACTCCAGCGCCTGCGGCAGCGGCGCGATGGCGGTCCAGGAGGCACCGACCGGGTCGTACACGAAGCCGTCGGCACGGGCCACGCCGCCGACGATCTGAGTCACGCCGCCGACGGAGTAGGCCCGGCCCTGGTAGTACCCGACCGCGTTGTCCATGATCTGCTCGGGATAGTCGGCGAGGGCCTGCCAGCCGCCGGTGTCCGCCACCGGGGCGATCGCCGGAGCCGGCTTCGCAGGAGTCTGGTTCGCCGGAGTCGAGTTCAGAGTCGGTGTCGCAGTATTCGTACTCGGGGAGCGGACTGCCGGACCGGTCGGGTAGTTGCCTGGGACCTTCTTCAGCGGCACCGGCACGGCGGTCGTCCCGGCCGTCGTGCCGGAAGCCGGTGCGGTGGAGCCGGCGCTCTGCTCGCCGAGCGTGACATGCAGCGGGGCCCGGCCGGTATTGGTCAGGGTGACTTCCCTCTGGGTCTTCTTGCCGAGCTCCTCGCTGACCGAGAGCGAGGACGGACCCACCGAAAGCCGCCCGGCCTGCAGGGTGACATCGTGAGCGACGACCGTGTCCGCCTTCGTCGTGGCCGTCGTGGTCTGCGTGGCGTACCGGTTGGCCGCGGTGGTGTAGGTGTGCCGTCCGGCGCCCTGGCTGAACAGCCAGTAGAACCCGTCGGCGGTCCCCGCATCGTCCGGAGTCGGGTGACTGGTCGCGGTGGTCGCCGCGCTCGCGGTGTCCGTGGTGACCGCGCCGTTGAGCGGCTGGTGCGTGTTGCCGTCGGTGACGGTGCCCTCGACGATGCCGCCGGGCACGGTGCGGCAGGTACCGATGTAGACGCTGTCGATCTGCCACAGCGAAAGGCCCGCGCCGCTGTAGTGGAACCGCACCTGGACGCCCGCGTGACCGGCCAGACCAGTCAGCGGCACGCCGACCGCACCCTGGGGGGCACCGCCGTTCGCGTTCCAGATCTGGTGCCAGGTCTTGCCGCCGTCGCCGCTCCCGTCGACCTCGGCCACGGTGCCCGCGGCCGGCAGATACGCGTGGAGGAACTTCAAGGCCGCGTCGGGCTGCGCCGACAGGTCCATGACCGGCGAGACGAAGTCGGTGTCCTCGGCCGCGCCGTTGTGGTCGTACGGGTCGGCGGTGCCGAAGTTGCCCGAGCCCGTGGTGAGGTTCCACATACCGTTCGGGTCGTCGAACTCCCAGGTGGCGGTCGCGCCGTTGTTGTCGGTGACGGTCCAGCCGCCCTGGCCGGTGGTTCCGCTCCAGCCTTCGAAGTCCGCCTGGGCGGGGTAGGAGTAGCCGGGGGCCGTGCAGAGGTTCTGATCGGCTCCCACCGCGAGGTTCTGGGCCACGTCGGCGGTGCCGACCGTGATCGACTGGCTGGCGGTGCCGTAGCCGGGATAGATCGGCGTCACGTGCACGGTGTAGTTCGCGTCCTCCGGCAGGCTCACCGAGTACGCGCCTGTCTTCGGGTTCGAGTAGATCGCGCCGTAGGGGTAGCCGTCGATGGTGATTTTCGAGTACAGCCCCCACTTGTGACCGGTCGAGTCGAGCACCTTGCCCGAGACCGTCTTGGACGCGATGACGGACAGCGTGAGATCGACGGTCGTGGTCTGGTTGTCGGTGATCTGCACCCCGGCCCGCGTCGCGGGCTTGAAACCGTATGCCGACGCGGTCGCGCTGTAGGTACCGTGCGCGACTTGAACGGTGAACCTGCCTTGCGCGTCGGTCGTCGCGTGGAAGGTCAGGCCTTGCGAGGCGTCGGTGAACACGACACTCGCGTTCGGCAACGGACCGCCGGCCGAGGAGGTGAGGGTGCCGGTCGCGGTACCGAAGCCGCTCAGGGTCAGCGCGGTGACGCCGTTCGGGGTTCCCATGCCGGTCGGGCCGTCCCAGCCGGAACCGGCGGTGCACAGCACGTTGCCGCAGCTGCCATCAGAACCCTGCGTCACGTCGAACAGGTGGTTGCCGCCGAAGGCATACGGATAGGTCACCGGGTACGTCCCGGCGGCCGGAGCGCCGGCCAGGGCATACATCGCGGTGATCAGCGGCGCGGACAGGCTTGTGCCGCCGACCTGGACCCACCCCGGCTGGCCGAGCGTGTCGTAGACCGCCAGGCCGGTCTGCGGGTCGGCGACCGCGGAGATGTCGGCGGTGGCGCGTTTGGCGCAGTCGGTGGTCAGGCCGGCCTGGTACGCGGGCTGCGGCTCGTACGCCGAACAGCCGGAACCGCCGGAGGTCCACGCGGTCTCGGTCCAGCCACGCGTCGTCGATGAGTCGGCGGTCAGCGTGGTGCCGCCCACCCCGACCACATCCGGGTCGGACGCCGGCCAGTTCACCACGTTGCCGGTGTCGCCGGAGCTGGCCACGATCGCCACGCCGGGGTGGTCGTAGTCGGTGTCGGCCTGTTCGCCCGCGAACTCACCGGGGATGCCGTAGGAGTTCGACACGTACTTCGCACCGAGGCTCACCGCGGTCTTCTCAGCGGTGCCCAGGTCGGACGTGGCGGCGCTGGCCGCCTCCACCAACAGGATGCGGCACTGCGGGCACGCCGAGGACACCGCGTCGACGTCGAGCGAGGTCTCCTCGGCCCAGCCCTTGTCGTCGGCCGGGTAGTCGGCGCCGCCGGTCTGGTCGGTCTTGCGGAAGCATCCGTTGGCGGAGGTGCAGGCGGGCAGGCCGTAGTGCTGGCGGAAGACAGCCAGGTCGGCCTCGACGGTGGAGGCGCCGAAGGCGTCGACGATCGCCACGGTCTGGCCCTGGCCGCCGTCCGGCAAGTGGTAGGCGGCCTTGATCTGAGCCGGACCGAGCGCGGTGGCCGGCGGTCCGTCGGCGCCGGCGATCAGGCTGCGGACTTTGGTGGTGGCTTGCAGCGCGAAGCAGACCGCGTGGCCGGGAGCCGGGTCGGGCACGTTGCACGCCGCCGGGCTGTAGTCCGGCTGGTTCGCGGCGAGCTTGGCCAGGCGCGGGTCGCTCTGTGCCTCGGCCGTGGGCGGCTTGGGCGTCACCGGGCCCTGCAACGAATCGGTGTTCGCGGGGTTCGCGGGGTTCGCGGTGTTCGCGTTCGAAGCTGCGACGCTGCTCGGTGAGTTCGTACCCGCCGACACCGGGGAGGCGTAGCAGAGGCTTAAGCCGAGGAGTCCGGCTATCAGTCCGAGAAAGGGCGCACGACGGCGCCCGGGAGAGTGCATCGGGCAGTTGCCTTTCATGGGGGCGGGTGACTGGCGTCCCTGGCGAGTATGCGGCGTGAACGTGCGGTGCTCGATTGGGCAGATGCCCTAAAGAAAGGAATCAGTCCCGAGCTGTGTCCGCCGCGGCCCCGAAACGTGTCTGCGTCACGATGACGGCCAGGGCGGTGCGAGTCGTCACTCCGTGCTTGCGCATCGCGGAGTTGAGCTGCGCCGCGACGGTCTTCGGGGAGCGGGACAGCGCGACCGCGATCTCCCGGTTCGTCAGACCGCTGAGCAACAGCTCGACGACTTCCTGCTCGCGCGGTGAGAGGTGGTTGCCGTAGCCGCGGCGCCCCGCCCTGCGGCGACCCGGCTTCTCGCCGCCGCGCTCCTGAAGCGTGTCGGCGACGCGCTCGGCATCCTTCTTCGCGCCGAGCACCGCCAGCCCTTGCGCGACCTCGGTCCACTGCGACAGCGCGGCCCGGCTCTCGCCGGCCTTCATCAGGCAGCCGGCCTTCTGCTCACGGGCCAGCAGCGCATAGTACGGTCGCGGCTGTGCCTGCCACGCGGCCGCGGCGACGTCCCACGCGGCGGCGGCCTCGGCATGGTCGCCGCGCCCCTGGGCGAGCAGGGCACGGCAGGTCTCCAGCGCCGCGCGGGTCGACGGGATGGCCCGGTCGGCGAAGCCCCGGGCGAACGCGGCCACCAGATCCTCGGCTTCGCCGAGGCGCTCGGCCGCGATCAGCGCCGCCACCCGCACCGGTAAGGTCTCCGTGGCCCACAGCCACATCTCCTTGCCCAAGACCACGTGGACGGCGTCGTCGGTGAGCGACAGAGCCTCCTCGGCATCGCCGGCGGCCAGGCGGAGCCGCGCGAGTGCGCCGGTCGATTCCATCGACATGTCGGCGATGCCGCGCCGGACGGCTTCGTCGCGGACCGAGCGCACCGCGTCCTCGGCGGTCGGGTCGTCACCCGCGGCCGCGCCCAGCAGCCCGAGGACCAGTCGGCTGTCGAGCTGCATCATCGGTTCGTCGTCGAGCCGCACCCAGGGCCGGGCGCGGTCCGCCAGACCGCTCCACGTGCCGGTGAACCAGTCCAGGTGCGTGATCGTCACCTGCGTCATGTCGCGCAGGCGCTGATGGTGGTGCCGGCGTGAGATGTCGCCGGCGATCGCCAGCCGCCGGCGGGCGTCATGGTGGAGACCCCAATGCATCGCGGCGTCGCCGGTGTTCATCGAGAGCCGCGCCAGGTCCAACGCCCCTTGTGACGAGGTCTCCTGAGTGGGGAACCGCGCGGCCAGGTCCCAGCCGGACGGGTCCCCGAGGTCGAGCAGAGCGGTGATCCGGTCGATCAGCAGAATGCGCCGTTCGGCCTCCGGCAGCCGGGACTCGGCGACCGACGCGGCCCGGTCGATCCAGCGCCGGTGCTCGGCGGCGGGCAGTGAGCCGACCCGGCCGCCGAGGGTGGCCATCGCCCGCGCCACTTCCGACGGGCTGTCCGCCAGGTCCGGGATGGCACGCCGGATCTGGTCGACGCCGTCCGCGTGCTCGCCGAGGTGGATCAGCATCCTGCCGAGCTGTTCGCGGATGCGGCCCCGGTCGGCCCCCTGGATCCGCTCGTCGTCCAGCACCGAGCGCAGGGTGCTGACGACGTCGGCGCGGTGCAGGTAGCCGGTGACCGAGAGCAGCGGGAACTTCTGGGCGATACGCGCGATGTCGCTCGCCGGGAGCCCGCCCTCGGTGAGCAGATCGTGCAGCAGGGAGACCGCGATCGGCTGGTCGCCGGCCGCCAGCGCGAGATCGGCGGCCTGCTCGGCGTACCGGCACCACTGTGCCATCTCGTTCGCGGCCCGGTAGTGGTAGGCCAGCCGCGCGACGGGCACCGGGCGCTTGTCCTCGAGCCTGGCCGCGGCCCGCCGGTGGGCCGCACGGCGATCCGGTCCGGCGGCGCGGTGGTAGACGGCGCGCGCGGCCAGGACGTGCCGGAAGGCTATGCGTCCGGCCTCGTCCTCGCCGATCAGGCCGCTGAGGACCGCCTCGCGCAGTGCGGGCCCGGCCTCGTGCGGGGCCAGGCCGCTCACGTGGGCCAGCACCGGCTCCGCCTCCGCCTCCACGAGCACCGCCGCGGCCAGCAACATCTGCTGTGCCTCGGCGCTGAGCCGGCCGACGCGATCGGTGACCGCGTCCCGGATCGAGGGCGGCACGTCGATCTCGTCGAGGGTGCGCCGGATCCACTCGCCGTCCCGGCGGACCAGGTCGGAGCGGGCATGCAGAAGTCGCACCGACTCCTCCAGCGCCAGCGGCACGCCTTCGGTGCGCGCGTGCAGCAGCTCGGCGAAAGCCGGGGAGACGAGCTCGTCGTCCAACATCGAGGAGACCAGTTGCGCGACCTCCGGCGGCTCCAGCCCGCCGAGGGCGATGCGGACACTCCCCTGGCCGCCCGAGGAGTCCGCGACCTGCCGCGCGCCGGCCGACAGTCGCGGTAACAGCGAGTCGGCGGGAAGATCCTCGGCCCGGTAGGTCAACAGGAGGCTGATCCGCCGCGCGCGACGCGTGGCGAGGAAGAGCAGGAAGTCCATGGTGGCCTCATCGGCCCAGTGCACATCTTCGACGACGAGCACACTCACCCCGAGCCGGTCCAGCAGTTCGGCCAGCGCGCGGATCAGCCGGTGGCGCGCCGCCCCCGGATCGCTCAGCGGCTCGGGTGCGGGCGGCAGCGCCTCGCTCCACTCGGGGAACAGCGGACGCAGCGTCCCGGCCAGTGCGCTGAGCCCCAGCCCCGAAACGTCGGAGCATTGTTCCCGCGCGGCATCGACGATCGGCCCGAGGGTGAGTGGCTCGCGGAACGGCGGGCACACGGCGACCAGTGGTTCGGTGGCCGGCGGTTCGGTGGCCGGCGGTTCGGTGGCCGGCGCGGCGCTCGCGTCGGTCGCAGCGGTCGCGTCGGCCGCAACGGTTGCGTCGGCCGCAGCGGACATGCGGGCCCGGAAGGCGGCCAGCGTTTCGCGGACCAGCCGGCTCTTGCCGATGCCGGCCTCGCCTTCGACCAGGACCAGCGCGGGCGGGGCGAGCAGGGCGCGGACGGCTCGGGTCAGCTCGGCCTCACGGCCGATGAAGCGCGGCGTGCCGATCCGGGTCAGGTGTGAAGCGCCAGCCTGTTGGTCATCCTCCGCCGAACGCCGATCCACCGTGCCAGAGTACCGATGACTGGGAACTTGCCCAGAGGTCCGCAGGTCCGGCCGACTACTCGGGCCAGGCACTCCCCTGGATGATCCCGACGAAGTCGGCCCGGACGAATGCGGGGTCGAAGTACGCGAGGACGTCGTCGTTCATCGTCCCGAAGGTGGTGTCCGGGCGGTCGGCCATGCCGTCGTGGAAGGCTCGCAGGATCCGGTTCTTGAAGTCCGGGCGGGGGTGGGCGGCCAGCACGGCGGCGCGCTGCTCGTCGGTGATCTCGTCGAGGTCCAGGCCCAGGACGTCGGTCTCCACGCCGAGCGTCACGACCGCGACCTCGGGGCTGAGCCGGTGCGGGATCTCCGGCGTCGTGTGCAGGGCGATGGCCAGCCAGACCTGGTGCGCGTCGTGCGCCGGGCGGCCGTGGTCGAGCAGGAAGGCGCGGGCGGCGTCGGCCCCGTCGATTTCGAAGCGCTGGTCCTTGGTGCGGTACGCGGCGGTCAGGCCGAGGTCGTGGAACAGGCCTCCGACGTAGGCGAGTTCGGGGTCTGCGTCGAGTCCTCGGGCCGCGGCCTTGAGGGAGCCCCACAGGAAGACGCGGCGGGAGTGGTTGAACAGAGTGTCGTCGGCGGCTTCGCGGACGAGCGCGGTCGCCTCGCGGACGAGGTGGGTGTCGGGGACGGTGATCCCGGCGATGGTCTCTGTCTCTGACCCAGGCGTCTCTGACACAGGCATCTCTGACATGGGTTTTCTCCCTGGCTTCGGATCCGTTGCTGACTGATTCCAGTCTTGGATCCGGCCCGCGCCCCGACCACCGCGTTGACGGACAGGCACCCCACAGTTCCGGACCTCCCGCCGTCCGTTTTCCGGCCTCGGCGCAATCCAGCCGCAAGAACGACGCTATCGGGACCTGAGAGCTTGATCGCCACCGGTACGACACCGGATCGGACCTCAGAGGAAGGGATGCGCTATGACCAAGTTCATCAACGCGTTCGGCGACCGGATGCTGGCGAAGGTGCTGAAGAAGGAGAGCGCCGGCGCCTGCATCGACGGCGTGGGGACGTTCTGCGGCTGGGTGGCGGTCAACGGCGGCAAGTGCGGCTCCGACGGGCACTTCTACCAGGAAGTCTGCTACGGCGTGCAGACCTGCTACGGCAGCTGCGGTGCCGCGTGCAACCGCGGTGTCGCCTACCAGCACACCCAGATCGTCTGCTAGTCGCTCCCGTGGTGGCGGGGCCGCTGCATGGCCCCGCCCCCCGTTCCCCGGACGGATCTGACGTGATCTATCTCAATCTGTTGTGCCGCGGGCTGCTCGGCGCGGTGTTCCTGATCGCGTTCGGCGGGAAGGTGCGCAGCCCGGCGGCTTTGCGGGCGTTCGCCGGGTCGCTGGCCGACCTGGGGTGGTTGTCGGCGCGGCTGCGGCCGGCCGCGGTCGTGGGGCTGCTGGTCGTCGAGGGGGCGACCGTGCTGCTGGTGGTCTGGCCGGGGACGGCGGCGGCGGGGTTCGCCGCGGCCTTCGCGCTGCTCGTGGTGTTCGTACTCGGGGTGGGGCTGTCGATGCGGCGCGGCGAACGCGTGCGCTGCCTGTGCTTCGGCGCCGATCGTGGCCCGATGGGCGTCTCCGACGTGGTGCGGAACCTGGTGCTGGCCGCCGTCGCGGCCCTGGGGTTCGGCAGTTCCCTGGCCGGCGGCACGGCCGTCGCCGGCGGGGCGATCGCGGCGGTGGCCGGGGGCGTGGCCGCCGGGGTCGTGGCGACGCGCTGGGACGATCTGCGCTTTCTGCTTTCCGCGTGATCCACGCGTTCTCTCCTATGACGATGAAGGGGTTCTCACCATGGTCGGCGTACTCACCGGGCTGGTCGCGGTCCTGACCGTGCTCACGGTCTTCAACCTGGTGTTGTTGTTCGCGGTGATCCGCCGGTTGCGGAGCGCCGAGGCCGGGCACGGCGCCGCGCAGCTGACGCTGCCGCAGGTCGGGGCGCCGATCGGCACCTTCATGGCGGGCGCGACGGACGACACGGTCCTGTCCGGGGAGCAACTCGCCGACGACTTCGTGGTCGCGTTCGTGTCGCCGACCTGCGCACCGTGCAAGACGCAGCTGGCCGACTTCCGGGCCACGCCGCGCTCGGCGCCGGAGCGCACCGTGTTCTTCGTGAACGGCAGCGCCGACGACGCCCAGAGCGCGGAGTTCGCCACGTCGCTGGCCGATCTCGGCCGGGTCGCCTTCGCCTCGGTCGGCGACGCCGCCAGCACCGCCTTCGGGGGCGTGGACAGCTTCCCGACACTGCTGCGCACCGGTGGCGGGAAGATCGAGGCGACCGGCCGGACCTGGGACGCGATCCTCGCGCCGGCCGGCGCGGCGGTGTGATGGCCGAGGCCGGCATGCCCGGTGGTGGTGGTGGTGGCGCTGGCGCTGGCGGCAGCAGCAGTTCGGCGGCCCCGGCACCTCGCCGCCACGTCGCCCGCGCCGCCCTCACCCTGCTGTGGCGCTCCGCTCCGCGGGACGCGGCCGGCGGCCTGTTCATCACCGTCCTGCAAGGCCTCGTCCCCGCCGCCGGCGCCTGGATCGCCAAGCTGCTCTTCGACGAGCTCGCGCACGGCCGCGCCCTGGACACCGCCCGGGCCACCCGGCTCGTGATCGCCGGCGCGGCGCTGACCGCCCTCGGCGTCGTGCTGACTCTGGCCGGCACCCACGTCGCGCGCCGCACCCGCCGCGCCGTCACCCTGCGGGCGCAGGACGAGCTCTACCATGCGGTGTCGCGGCTGCCCGGGCTGCGCTCCTTCGAAGACCCCGTATTCCAGGACCGCCTGCGGCTGGCCGAGCAGGGCGCGCAGAACGCGCCCACCGACATCGACGCGTTCCTGACCGAGAGCGTCCGCAACACCGTCGGCGTGCTCGGATACCTCGGCGCGCTGCTCGCGGTGTGGCCGCCGATGGCGCTCATCCTGCTCCTCACCGCCGTCCCCGCGGCCGTCGCGCAGCGGGCGCTGGCCCGCCGCCGGGCCGGGGTCGCCGAGACCACGATGGCGACCCTGCGACGCCGGTTCTTCTTCCAGCAGCTGCTCACGGACGCCACGGCCGCCAAAGAGGTGCGCCTGTTCGGCCTCGGCCCGCTGTTCCACCGCCGCATGCTCGCCGCGCTCCGGGAGAGCACCGACGCCGAGCTGTCGGTCGAGGGCCGCGGCTCGCGCCTGCAGTCCGGGCTGGCCCTGCTCGCCGCGACGGTCGCGGCGGTCGGCACGATCGTGGTGATCCACGGCGTCGCGGCCGGCCGCGTGACGATCGGCGGGCTCACCTTGTTCACGGCCGCCGTCGCCGGCGTGCAGAGCGCCTCCTCCGCCGTGATCAACCAGGCCGCGCAGGCCGGGAAGACGATGCGGCTGTTCCGCAGCTACCTGGACGTCGTCGGCACGCCGCCGGACGTGGCGTCCGGCACCGGCGAGGTGACGCCGCTGCGCCGCGGCGTGGAGTTCCAAGACGTCTGGTTCCGGTACCACGACAACGCGCCGTGGGTGCTGCGCGGCGTGAACCTGCTGATTCCGGCGGGCCAGAGCGTGGGGCTCGTCGGCCTGAACGGCGCGGGCAAGTCCACCCTGGTCAAGCTCCTGTGCCGGTTCTACGAACCGGACCGCGGCCGGATCCTGTGGGACGGCGTCGACGTCCGCGAGCTGGCGATCGACCAGCTGCGGGCCGCGCTCGGGGCCACGTTCCAGGACTTCTGCCGCTACGACCTGAGCGCCGCGGAGAACGTCGGCGTCGGCGACGTCACCCGCCTCGACGACCGAGAGGCGATCCGCCGGGCGGCGCTGGCGGCTGGGATCGACAGCACCCTGTCGAACCTGCGCGACGGCTACGACACGCTGCTCAGCCGGCTCTTCTTCGACGAGGACCGGCAGCAGGGCCTGGCCCTGTCCGGCGGCCAGTGGCAGCGCGTGGCGATCGCCCGCAGCCTGATGCGGCACGACGCGTCCCTGCTGATCCTCGACGAGCCGAGCGCCGGGCTCGACGCCGAGGCCGAGCACGAGATCCACCGCGCCCTGGCCGTCCGGCGCGCCGGACGGACCAGCCTGCTGATCTCGCACCGGCTCGGCGCCATGCGGGAGGCGGACCTGATCGTGGTGCTGGAGGATGGTCGCGTGGTGGAACAGGGGACGCACGACGAGCTGCTGAGCACTGATTCGCGATACGCGCGGCTGTTCCTGCTCCAGGCCGAGGGCTACCGGGACGCCGCAGCCGTGGCGGGCACGCCGTGATGTGGGCCGTGATCTGGACCGTGATCTGGGCCGTCATCAGCGCAGCCGTCTGCGCCCTGGCGGCCTGGTCCGCGATAGCCGCCGTCCGCCACCGCTACACCGTGGTGCAGGTCGACGGCACCAGCATGGCCCCGACCTTCGCCGACGGCGACCGGCTGCTGGTCCGGCGGGCCCGGCTGGGCACGGTGAAGCGGGGCGACGTGGTCGTCTTCCGGACCCCGCCCGGCCATCAGGCTGCTGACACCCCGCCCTGGCTGGTGAAGCGCGCGGCCGCGATTCCCGGCGACGGCGTCCCGGCGGACATGCGGCCCGCCGTCGGCGACGACACCGAGGTGCCCGCCGGCCGGCTCATGGTTCGCGGCGACAACCCGCGCAGCCTCGACTCACGCAACTTCGGCTACATCGATGCGGACGGCTTCCGTGGGGTGGCCGTACGCCGGTTCGGTCAGACCGGTCCGGCCGGCGGTCAACCACCATCGCGGTAGCGTCACATGCCCTCGGTCACCCGGTCCGCGATATGCCGGGCGATCTCGAGCGCGCTCGTCGCGGCGGGCGACGGCGCGTTCAGGACGTGCACCTGGTCGCGCGCGGTCTCGATGAGGAAGTCGTCGACGAGTGAGCCGTCGCGGCGCATGGCCTGCGCGCGCACGCCCGAGCCGTGGCGCACGATGTCGTCCTCGGTGACGGCCGGGACGAGGCGGGCCAGGCTCGCGGCGAACCGCTTCCTGGAGAACGAGCGGCGGACCTCGTCCAGACCGGTCGGGATCGCGTAGCGGCGGGCCAGCCGCCACGTGCCGGGGAAGGCCGCCACCTCGGCGACGTCCTTCGCGGAGAAGTCGGTCCAGCGGTATCCCTCGCGGCGCAGCGCCAGCACGGCGTTCGGGCCGGCGTGCACGCTGCCGTCGAGCATCCTGGTCAGGTGCACGCCCAGGAACGGCAGCGTCGGGTCCGGCACCGGGTAGATCAGGCCCCTGACCAGGTGGCGGCGCTCGGGCCGGAGCTCGTAGTACTCCCCGCGGAAGGGCACGATCCGGGCCGACGGCGTCAGCCCGGCCAGCCGCGCCACCCGGTCGGAGTGCAGGCCGGCGCAGTTGACCAGGGCGTCGGCACGGACGACACCGGCCGCGGTGGCGACCCCGACACCGCCGGCGCGCCCGGCCCGGATCCCGAGCACGGCACTGTTCAGCCGCAGGTCGGCGCCGGCCTCGCCGAGCAGCCGGACCAGCGCGGCGCAGACGCCGGGATAGTCGATGATCCCGGTGGACTCGACCCGCAGCGCGGCGACGCACGAGACCTCGGGCTCGTACTCCCGGGCCTCGGCCGAGGTGATCCGCTTCGCCGGCACGCCGTTGGCCTCGGCCCGCTCGGCCAGCGCGTCGAGCGCCGGGATCTCCTCGGCGCCGGTCGCGACGACGAGCTTCCCGCAGACTTCGACGGGGACGCCGTACCGCCGGGCGAAGTCCACGATGGACCGGTTGCCGGCGACGGACATACGGGCCTTGAACGAGCCGGGCTTGTAGTAGAGCCCGGCGTGCACGACGTTGGAGTTGTGGCCGGTCTGATGCGCGGCCCAGCCGGACTCCTTCTCCAGCACGGTGACGCCAAGCCCTCGCCCGGTCAGCTCCCAGGCCACGGCCAGACCGATGATTCCGCCTCCGACCACCACGACACTGCGCATAATCGGTCAGGCTACGCGACTCGGTATCGGCCGCCTAGGTTTGCATTTGATCCATCTCCATGGCGATCACCGACGCATGCCGATCACCGACGCCACGCCAGCCGAGCGCGAAGCCAAGCGCCTGTTCGCCCGACATTGCGGGCTCCTGCTGGTCTACGTGCTGGGCAGCAGGTTCGTCAGCAGCAGCCCCGGGGCGGAAGAACGTGTGAGCAGCCCCTACCCGTCGATGTACTGCCGGGCCCAGGCGCTGATGATGTGCGCGGCGCGCTGTGCCTGCCCCCGCGCCGTCAGCAGGTGGTCGGCGCCCTCCAGCGAGATGAAGCTGCGCGGGTGCTGTGCCTCGCGGAAGATCGCCCCGGCGTCGGCGATGTCGACGGTGTCGTCGGTGGGCGAGTGCATGACCAGCAGGGGGCGGTGCAGGTCCCGGATGCATTCGCGCAGTCTGGCCTGGCGGACGTCGTGGACGAAGGCGCGCTTCAGGACCAGGGTCCGGCCGCCGACGAACCACTCGTGCTGGCCCTCGCTGAGCACGCGGTCCACGACCGCGTCGTACATCCGCTCCACGTGGCTGGGGTCGGAGGGCGCGCCGATCGTGGCGACCGCGCGCACGCCCGGGGCCTGGGCCGCCGCGGCGATCGCGGCGGCCCCGCCCCACGAGTGCCCCACCAGCAGGTCCGCCGGGGTGCCCCGCTGCGCCATGAACTCGGCCGCGCGGATGGTGTCCTGGACCTTGACGGTGAAGGAGCCGTCGCCCCAGTCGCCGTCGGAGTCCCCGATGCCGAGGTTGTCGTAGCGGAGCATGCCGATGCCCTCGCGCGCCAGCTGCTTACTGACCCGGGAGGCGGCCGGCGAGTTCCGGCCGAGGGTGAAGCCGTGGACGAAGATCCCCCAGCCCCGGACCGGCCCCTCGGGCAGGTCGATGGAGGCGGCCAGGTCGGGGCCGACGACGCTGGCGAATCTCACTTCTTCGGGCACAGGTGCTCACTCCTCGGTGCTGAGCGGCGCGGTGGTCTCGGCAGTCTCGCCGTTCATGATCCCGATGTCGTCGGCCGCGATCAAATCCGGGGGCGCGGGGGTGAGCGGGCGAGCGGGCGCGACGGAGAGCGGGGAGCGGCGTGCCGGGCGAGGCCCTCCCCGCCCGGCACCGTGAGTCAGGTTCCGTAGACCTGGAACTCCCAGAGCGAGTAGCCGTACCCCGTCGCGCGGGTCGTGCCGAGCATCCGGACGTAGCGTCCGCTGCCCGAGAGCGCGAGGTCCTGGGTGCCGCCGGTGCCGCTCGTGGTGGCGTAGACGGTCGTCCAGGTGGTGCCGTCGGTGGAGGTCTGGATCTTGAAGGCGGTCCCGTAGGCCGCCTCCCAGTCCAGGTCGACGCCGGTCAGGGTGTGCGTGGCGCCGAGGTCGACCTGGAGCCACTGCGGGTCGCTCGGGGCGCTGGACCAGCGGGTGGTGGTGTCGCCGTCGGTGGCGGCCGCGGCCGGGTACGCCGAGCTCTGGATGGACGACGCCGTGGTCGGATGCCCTTGGGAGAGCAGGGTCGGCCCGCCCGAGGCCGGTGTGCCCTGGACGGAGAACCCCCAGAGCGAGTAGCCGTAGCCGGTGCCCCGGGCGGTGCCGTACATGCGGATGTATCTGCCGGTGCCGGTGATCGCGAGATCGTCGGTGCCTCCCGCGCCCGTGGTCGTCGAGTAGACGGTGGTCCAGTTCGTGCCGTCCGGCGAGGTCTGGATCTGGTAGGCCTTGGCGTAGGCGGCCTCCCAGTTCAGGGTGGCGTGCGTGACGTTGTAGGTCTGGCCGAGGTCGACCTGGAGCCATTGCGGGTCGCTGTACGCGCTGGACCAGCGGGTTCCCGGGTCGCCGTCGGTGGCGTAGCTCGCGGGGAAGTTCGCGTTCTCCGTGGACGAGGCGGTGGTCGGCTTGCCCTGGGCGATGTCGGTCCCCGACCCGGTCGGGGTGAAGTTCAGGGTCTGCTCGGCTTCGGTGCGGGTTCCGCCGACGCTGCTGCCGGTGGTGTTCGTCCAGTTCCGGAGCGGTGTCGTCTCGGCGAGCCGGGACGTGTCCGAGGACATGGCCAGCATCAGTCCGCTGTATCGGTTGACGAGCCGGTAGGTGCCGGTCATGTTCCTGATGATGAACCACTGCTGCCCGACGGAGGCCCCGCCGGCGGCGAGCGCCGTGGCCGTCGGCTTGGTGCCCCAGGCGCGGTCCGCGGTACTACCGGAGTCGACGCCCAGCGCCTGGCCGGTGCCGGCGTTGGTGATCGTGTAGGAGCCGTCGCCGAGGGCCTTGAACGACCACGACTGGAGCGCCGATCCAGTGGCGGCGGGCACCGAGGTCGTCGCGGAGCCGCCCGCCACCTGAGCCAGGACCCGTCCGGAGCCGCTGCCGATCAGGTAGGTCTTGGACGTGTCGACCGGCGGTGCCGCCGGCGCGGTCGAGCCGAGGGTGATCGTGGCCTCGGAACCGAGGTTCATGCAGTTGGTGGAGCAGTAGGAGCGGAAGGTCTTGCCGACGATCGTGGAGCTGGTCTTGTTCACGTTGTCGATGAACCAGCGGTACCAGGACCCTGTGGTGTAGCTGCTGCCGGTGTCGCCGATCAGGTACCACTTCTGCGTCGACAGGTCGTCGGTGGCGTAGAAGCGCTGAGGTGCACCGGTGTCCTGGTTGTTAACTTCGGGCTCGCCGATGTACAGGCCCAGGTACGCGTCATAGGTGATGTTCATGGTCAGCAGGTCCGACTTGGGCGGCAGCGTCCCGGCAGCTATCTGCTGGTCCGTGGTGCCGGTGTCGGCCGGGTTGTAGTCGCTCGCCACAGGCGTGTAGCCGTTGGTGTTGGCGGAGGTCACCGGGACCATGTTGCTTTCCAGCCCGCCGACGCCCGGCTGGGACCAGGCGCCGTTGTACCACTTCTCCCAGCTGCCGGTCGCCATCTTGCCGGAGATCGGGGCACGCGCGACGTGCGCCAAGCTGTCGGTGCTGCCCGCTTGGCCGCCCTTGGGGACGATGCGCGAGGTGTAGTAGAGGTAGAAGTAGCCTGATGCGGCGTCCACATACAGGCGCGGGTCGCCGTCGCCGTAGTCATAGGACTGGTTCGGGAACGCGGTGGTGTCGCCGCGGGTGGTGCTGTAGGGCGAGGTGATCGCGTGCCCGGTGATCGCCCAGGTCTTCCCCTGGTCGTGGGAGACCGCCCAGTCGATCGAGTCGAAGTGCAGGCCGTCCCCGAACGGCTGGCCGGTGAACTCGTTGTGGACCAGGCCGTACCAGTCGCCGGTGTCCGGGTCGACCCAGGTGCCGATCAGATCGCAGTAGTTGCCCAGCGGGTAGGCGGAGCTCGGCGTCGCGGTGAGGCCGGTGGGGCTGTTCTGGCAGCGCCACACGGTGTTGGCGTTGCTGTCCTGGGAGTTGTTCGGGTTGACCGCGTTGCTGATAGCGGTGTTCTCCGTGGCGGTGTCCATGTTCGTGCCGCTGAAGAACTGCCAGTAGTGGTCGGGCGTGGTCGCGGCGTCGTACTGGTTGTACGACTGCTGGAAGTAGAACGTGCCGTCCTTGTCGATGTACGGGCCGGCCGGCGAGTCGGTCTGGTACGGGAAGCTGCCGGTGGAGTCGACGGCGACGGTGTAGGTGGCGCTCGGCGGGGTGGCGGACGCGCTCGCGACTGTCAGTGGGCTGACAGCCGTAGCCACGGTCGCGGCGCCGACCGCGGCGCCGGCGAGGGCTCTTCGGAGATGGGACACAGGGGTGCGATCCTTCCGTGCGTGACAGCGGATCATTAGTTCGCTTATTGTTCTAACTAATTCGGACGGCTGTCAATACACCGATTCACCGGCCGTGATATGACGGGAGGCGACGACGCGACCATGGAGACCCTCTTGCCCGCAGTGCCGAAGCAACCGGGTGCCGCCGCCCGCACCCCGGTGACGGACCGCTCCTCGATCCGCCCCGGCAACCTCGGGTTGATCCTGCGGCGCCTACGGGACGACGGCCCCCGGTCGCGCACCGCCCTGGCCGCCGACACCGGCCTGCCCAAGGCGACGATCTCCAGCCTCGTCACCGAGCTGGCCGACCTCGGCCTGGTCCGCGAGGGCGATCCGCAGCGCGGCGAGGGCGCCGTCGGCCGGCCGCGCCTGGCGGTGGAACTGGACGGCCGCGGCGTCTGCGGGATCGGCGTCGAGATCAACGCCGACTACGTCGCCGCCATCGCCCTGGATCTGCGCGGCCGGACCGTCTTCGAGCGCCGCGCCGCCGCCGACGTCCCCGCGCTGGGCGCCGCCGGGACCCTCGACGTCGTCGGCCGGCTCACCGCCGAGGCGATCACGCAGACCCGGAGCGCCGGCATCCGTCCGCTCGGGATGACGATCGCGGCGCCCGGCGGCGCCGATCCGGCCACCGGATCGATCACGACCGCGGTGAACCTGGGATGGCGCGACGTCCCGGTCGTCGCGCCGCTGCGCGAACGGTTCGGCGCGGACGTCCCCCTGCCGCCGATCGCCATCCGCAACGACGCCCACGTCGCGACGGTGGCGGAGTACGTGGCCGTGGCCGGCGCCGGGGTGCGCGACCTGCTCTACGTGACCGGCGAGATGGGCGTCGGCGGCGGCGTCTACAACGGCGGCCAGCCCTATCACGGCGCCAGGGGCAGGGCCTGCGAGTTCGGCCACATGCCGATCAACCCCGAGCCCGTCGCCTGCCCCTGCGGGCGGGTCGGCTGCTGGGAGACGATGGTCGGCCTGGGCGCTTTCCTGGACCACGCCACCGACTCCGGCGACATCGTCAGAGACCCGCTGACGGACCGGGAGCGGCGCCTGGCCGAGCTGCACCGCCGGGCCGAGAGCGGCGACGAACGCACGCTCGGCGCGCTGCGTGAGATCGCCGCCGGCCTGGGACGCGGCGTCGCGCTGCTGGTCGACGCGTTCGACCCCGAGCTCGTCGTCCTCGGAGGCTACTTCACCCAGTTCGCCGACTACCTGCTCGAACCGGTGCAACGGGCCATCGACGAACGGATCCTGAACCCGTCCACCGGCCGCTGCGAGGTACGGCCGTCCACGCACCGGTACACATCAACTGTGCGCGGCGGCGCACAGTTCGCTCTGGAACCGGTGTTCCAGGACCCTGTCGGGACGATCGGCAGAAGCCCCGCGCTGTGACACGCGGGTTCCCGGGGCGGGTCAGGTGGCGCCTGCCCGCCGGTCCCGGAGACAGCGGTTGGTAGAACCCTGGCTTTTTGTCGAAGTGTTGACAGAGGGCAGGGCCATACCGATGCTGAGCGCGCTGTCCCCTCCCCCTGGACCTCCAGGAAGGTCATTCGATGAATCCTCAGGGACGACCGTTCCGGCCGTGGCGAGCCCTCGCCGCCCTCTGCACGACGACTCTCGCGCTCACGGCGCTCACCGTGGCCGCGCCGACGTCTCAGGCCTCTTCCACGCCGAACACGACCGCCGCCACGACGGACACCTCACCGGTCAACCTGGCGACGCCGGTGGACAAGGCGGCGGCCATCGCCGCCCGCCGGGCGACCGTGGTGTCCGGCGACGCCCGGTTCGAAGTGCTCACCGACGGTGTGATCCGGATGGAGTACTCGCCGACCGGCACGTTCCTGGACGATCCGACCTTCGACGTGCTCTACCGGAACTTCTCCGTGCCGCACTACGACGCGGACGTGCGGCAGGGCTGGCTGACCTTGCGCACCGACTCGATGGTGCTGCGGTACAAGCTCAGTTCCGGACCGTTCAGCACGGCCAACACGCAGGTGCAGCTGTCGCACAAGTCCGCGAACGGCACCACGGCCGCGAACCCGGCGTGGACCGGCGAGTGCACCTTCGGCCAGGTCTGCCAGTCCGGCGCGGCCGCCGAGTCCGGGGCGGCGACCATCGCGCGCGCCGACCACACCGGGTACGTCAGCGCCGCCGGCTTCGTGAGCGGGTACGGCGCGGCCGGCGACGACGCCACGTGGCAGGTGCTGGGCACTCCGGCCGGAGCCGGCCAGGTCACCGTCCGGTACAGCAACGGCAACGGCGCCGCCCGCACGATGAGCCTCGTGGTCGACGGCACGACGACACAGCTGACCCTGCCGGCCACGCCGAGCTGGAACGACTGGTCGACGGTCACCGTGCCGGCGGCGTTGACCGCCGGGACCGACTCCGTGGCCGTGGACTGCGGCAGCGCCGACAGCTGCCACGTCAACATCGACGACATCGCCGTCACCGCGTCCGGCGCGGCCGCGCAGCCGTTCACCCCGGCCGATCCGCTCGGCGGCTACATCCGTTCCTACGACTCGGCGAACGGCACCTACGCGCTGGGCACCTCGTGCGCGAGCGGTCAGAGCGACGACACCTGCACGGCCGCGATCCCGTCGACGGCCCCGGGGCTGCTGGACCAGTCCGGCTGGTACCTGCTGGACGACACGCGGTCGGATGTGTGGGCCGCCAACGGCTGGGTCGCGCCGCGCTCCCCCGGCGGCGACATCGAAGACGGCTACCTGTTCGGCTACGGCACGGACTACAAGACCGCGCTCGCCGATCTCGCGAAGCTCACCGGCCCGACGCCGATGCTGCCGGAGAACGTGTTCGGCAACTGGTTCTCCCGGTACTACCCCTATGCGTCGGCCGACTACCAGAACACGATCCTGCCCACGGCGAAGGCGAACGGTGTGTCGCTGGACGCTCTGTCGGTGGACACGGACTGGAAGGCCCCGAACCAGTGGGACGGCTGGGAGTTCGACCCCTCGTTGTTCGCGGATCCGAGCGCGTTCCTGTCCTGGGCCAAGTCCCAGGATCTGATGACCACGTTCAACGTCCACGCCAGTGTGGACACCACAGACCCCGAATACTCCGAGGCGCAGGCGATCTCGGGCAACACGCTGACCCCGGGCAGCTGTTTCGCGCCGGGGACGTGCGACGTGTTCGACTGGAGCAAGATCGCGCAGGCCGAGGCATACTTCGCGCTGTCGCAGCCGATCCAGAACGCCGGCGCCGGCTTCACCTGGCTGGACTGGTGCTGTGACGGCAGCACCGTCTCCTCCGCGGGTCTCACCCCGGACAGCTGGATCAACCACCTGTACGCGCAGCAGCTGCTGAACACGGGCCAGCGCGGCTTCGTGCTGTCCCGGCTCGGCGCCTCGTATCAGAAGGACCAGGCCGGCGCGTACGCCACCGGCGCCTGGGCCGACCACACCTCGACGCTGGCGTTCACCGGCGACACCTGGGGCACGTGGAACACGCTGGCCTCGGAGGCGCAGCTCGCTCAGGACGAGGGCAGCATCGGGCAGGCGTACGTCAGCGACGACATCGGCAGCTTCCTGGGCACCCCGTCGCGGGCGAAGAACGATCCGGACGACCTGTACCTGCGGTGGCTCGGCCTCGGCGCGTTCCAACCGATCATGCGGCTGCACTCGGACATCAGTCAGAACTCGCGGCTGCCCTGGGAGTACGACGCGCCCACCGCGGCGACCGGCGACCAGTACCTTCAGCTGCGCGAATCGCTGGTGCCGTATACCTACACGCTGTCGCACGATTCGACCACGAACGGCCTGCCGATGGCCAAGGCGCTGTACCTGGACTACCCGGAGCAGGCTGCGGCGTACACGAATCCCGGCGAGTATCTGTTCGGCGACGACATGCTGGTGGCACCGGTTACCACGCCCGGCCAGGTCGCCAAGACCACAGTGTGGTTCCCGCCCGGCCGGTGGACCGACTACTTCACCGGCGCCACGTTCACGGGGCCGTCCACGCAGACCCTGGAGGTCCCGCTGGACCGGGAGCCGGTGTTCGTGAAGGCCGGCGGGATCGTGCCGTTGCAGCCGTCCGACGGCAAGGCGCAGAGCGCGAACTCCGCGCCGCTGACGCTCAAGGTCTACGCCGGGGCGAACGGCGACTTCTCGCTCTACCAGGACGCGGGTACCGGGCTGGGCTACACCAAGAACCAGTCCACGACCACCCGGATCGACACCGCCACGCACGGCGAGGCGACGACCGTCACCATCGGTGCGGCCGACGGCAGCTACCCCGGCGCTCCCACGTCGCGCAGCTACACCGTCGACCTGACCGGTGTCTCCCAGCCGCGCACGGTGCTGGTGGACGGCAGGCCGCTGGCCTCGTCGCAGTGGTCTTATGACGGCGGCAGCCACACGATCGCCGTCGCGCTGCCGACGTCGTCCGTGCGGCGCAGCGTCACGGTCACGGAGATCGGCGGGGACACGGTCCAGGCGGCCGAGCCCGCGGCCGTGAACGTCGCCCTCACGTCCGCCGACACCACCTTCCCGGCCGGCGTGCCGACGACCGTGACGGCGGTGACGAGCAACCAGGGGCCCGGAACCGTGTCGAATGCGAAGGTCGCGCTCAGCGTGCCGAGCGGCTGGACCGTCACGCCGTCCGGCAGCCAGAGCCTCGGTTCACTCGCGGACGCCACGACCACCACGTGGACGGTGACCGCACCGACGCACTACCAGACCGGAACTGTCGAGGCGGTCACCGCGACGGTGGAGTACACGGACGACGCGAGCGGCCGGGCCGAGACCGCGTCGGCGGCGGTGGACCGCGCACCCGGGCCGGTCACCGTCACCTTCCGCACCAAGGCGCCCGCCGGCACCCCGGCCGACGCACAGGTCTACATCGTCGGGGCCGTCTCCCAACTCGGCGGCTGGGACCCCGGCAAGGTCCCGATGACCAACGAGGGCGGCGGCGTCTGGCAGACCACGATCACCGTGACCGACGGCACCGATCTGCAGTACAAGTTCACCCGGGGCAGCTGGAACACAGTCGAGGACTGGGGCAGCATCACCGGCGTCACCAACCGGGACGCCGTCGTGAACGGCGGCAGCACGGGCACGATGCTCGTCGACGACACCTCGACGGCTTGGTCGGACCCATCCGTGCCGGACAGCCAGAAGGCCCCCGAGTTCTGGCGCGACCCGCTCGTCGTGTCCACCACGCCGGCCGATGGCTCCTCCGGCGCCGCGCCCTCGGCCCTGACCGTCGCCTTCGCACAGGACATCACGCCGACCGGCAGCGACTACTCCGGGTCGGTCGCGGTGACCGACAGCGGGAGCGCCGTGGCCGGAACGACGGCCAAAAATGCGGCCGGCGTCCTCACGTGGACGCCTTCGGCCGCGCTGTCGGCGGGGACGTATCAAGTGACCGTGCAGGATGTGGCCAGCGCGAACGCCGGTGACAACATGCCGATACAGGAGCCTTATACGTTCAGCTTCACGGTGAACTGAGCCGAATGTTCAGCCGATCCTGCTGTCCAGGTCCTCGGGCACGATCGCGACCGCGCTGACCGTGACGGTGCCGCTGTGGCGGAAGCGCAGCGTGACCGTGATCCGTTGGCCGGGGTGGAGATCCGGCGGGTTCGCGATCACGATGTCGGCGACGAGCGGGGCCATCCTCAGCTCCCCGCGAGCCGGGATGGCCAGGCTCGCGGTGGGCTCCGGCCGGCCTTCGCTGCCCACGTGCAGATGGCGGCTGAGTTCCACGTCCGATGACACGGTCGAGGTGGCTTGGAGCAGCGTGTCGGGGACGTCGCCGGGGTTGCGCACCGTGAAGAACGCAGCGGTGGTCGCGGGGCTGCTGGGGACGAGTATCCAGCCGTCGCTGACCTGTACTGGCCGCGAGGTGCCGGCGCGGCCTGCCGCCACCCAGCCGGTCAGGAGAATCAGCGCGACAGCAGCGGCCAGGACCGGGGCCGCCGCCGCGCGGACCACGGCCCATCGCCGAACGCTGAGGCGTGGGCCAGCGCCGGTCACCGGACGCCTCCGGCAAGCCCGCGGCGCTGCGGCTGCCAGGTACGCAGCCGCAGGCTGTTGCCGACGACCAGCAGCGAGCTGGCGGACATCGCCGCCGCGGCCGGCATCGGGTTGAGCAGTCCGACGGCCGCCAGCGGGATGAGGAAGAGGTTGTATCCGAAGGCCCAGACCAGGTTCGCGCGGATCGTGGACAGGGTCCGGCGGGCCAGACAGACGGCGTCGGCGACCAAGCCGATGTCGGCGCGCACCAGCGTCAGGCCGGCGGCGCCGATCGCGGCGTCGGTACCGCCTCCCATCGCGACCCCGAGGTCGGCCGCGGCCAGGGCGACGGTGTCGTTGACGCCGTCGCCGACCACGGCCACGACGCGGCCGGCGGCGCGCAGCTCGGCGACGATCTCGGCCTTGCGTTCCGGTGAGGCGCAGTGGTGCACCGCCGTGATGCCCAGCTCGCGCGCCACGGCGGTCGCCGCGCCGGCGCTGTCGCCGGTGGCCAGGATCGGCTCCAGACCCAGTCCTCGGAGCCGGCGCACTGTGCGGTAGGCATCGGGACGCAAGGTGTCGCCGATGGTGAGGATCGCCGCCGGCGCGCCGTCCACTTCGACCAGGACCGGGGTGTGGCCGTTCGCTTCCGCGGCGGCCAGCGCCGTGCGGAGTGCTTCGGGTAGTTCCCGAGCATCGTTCGGGCGGACCGCGCGGACATCGCAGCCCTCGACCATCGCCCCGACTCCGACGCCCGGTCGCGACCAGAAGTCCGCGACGGCGGGCAGTGCGGAGCCGTCGGCACGGTGGGCGGCGGAGACGACGGCTCGGCCGAGGGGGTGCTCGGAGCGCTGCTCGACAGCCGCTGCCAGCCGCAACACCCGGTCGCCGTCGTGTCCCGGGGCCGGTGTGACGGCGATCAGCGCCGTGCGGCCTTCCGTCAGCGTGCCGGTCTTGTCCAGGACGACCGCGTCCAGGTGGCGCAGCCGTTCCAGCACCTCGGGGCCCTTGACCAAGATGCCCAGTTGCGCGCCGCGTCCGGTGGCGGCCAGCAACGCGGTCGGGGTGGCCAGGCCGAGTGCACAGGGGCACGCCACGACCAGGACCGCGACCGCCGCGGTGATCGCGACTTCGGGCCGGACTCCGGCGCCCTGCCAGAAGCCCAGGACGGTCACGGCGATGGCCAGCACCGCCGGCACGAACACCGCGGCCACTGTGTCGGCCAACCGCTGCGCGCGCGCCTTGCCGGTCTGGGCGTCCTGGACCAGGGCCGCGATCCGGGCCAGCTGAGTGTCGGCGCCGACCGCGGTGGCCCGGACCACCAGTGTGCCCCCGACGTTCAGGGTGCCGCCGGCGACGCGCTCCCCCGGGCCCGCCTCGACCGGCACGCTCTCTCCGGTCAGCATGCTCAGGTCGATCGCCGACGCACCCTCCACCACGACACCGTCGGTGGCGACCCTCTCGCCGGGACGCACCACGAACTCCCGGCCCGGCAGGAGCTGCTCCAGCGGAATCAGCTGTTCGCCGCCGGCAGCGTCGCGGACGCAGACCTCTTTGACGCTCAGCTCAGCCAGAGACCGCAGGGCCGAGCCGGTCTGGCGTCGGGCACGGCTCTCCAGGTGACGTCCGCAGAGGACGAACAGCGGCACGCCGACCGCAGCCTCCAGATACATGTGCCCGGCGCCGTCGCCGCCGACGCTGAACGAGAAGCCCATCCGCATTCCGGGCAAGCCCGCGGTGCCGAAGAACAGCGCGTAGACCGACCAGCCGAAGGAAGCGAGAACGCCGATGCTCACCAACGTGTCCATGGTCGCGGCGCCGTGCCGCAGGTTGATCAGGGCACGGCGATGGAAGGGCCAGGCGCCCCAGGTCGCCACCGGGGCGGCCAGCAGGAAGCAGAACCACTGCCAGTCGCGGAACTGGACCGCCGGGATCATGGACAGCGCGATGACCGGCACGGCCATCGCGGCCACGCCGAGCAGGCGCTGCCGGTCGGCCGGCGACTCGGCCGTCTCGGCCGTCTCGGCCATCCCGGAAGAAGCGGCGTCGTCGCGGACCGCGAGTGCGGTGTATCCGGCCTGCTCGACCGCGGCGATCAGGTCCCGGACCGGAACCCGCGGCGGATGCAGGATCCGGGCCCGGCCGGTCGCCAGGTTGACGCCGGCCGAGACGCCCTCGATGCGGGCCAGTCGTCGCTCCACCCGCCCGACGCACGCGGCGCAGGTCATCCCGCCGATCACGAGATCGGTGACCGCCGCAGGCGGCGTGGACGCTGCCGGCACCGTGTCCGGCCCGGCGCTCACCGGCCGCCACCCAACGCGCCCATCCCCGGCATCCCCGGAGTGGGGCTCTGCCCGCCCGGCGCGCCGGGAACGAGATCGGGTGCCACCGGTCCGGCCAGGCGCCCGGCGCCGAACGCGCCGGCGTACAGTGCCGCCGACAACGCGACGAACGCCAGCACGCGGCCGAACCCGCCGAGACGGGAACTCAGGCTACTGGTACCGAAGCCGCGTCGGGGATCCGCCGCTCCGGAATGTGCTGATCCGGGATGTGCTGATCCGGGATGTGCCGCCGGACCGTCCGGCACGTCATCGATGCTCACACGATGATAGTCGTCCGCGAATCCCGGCTGGTTCCCGCAAGAGTCGGCATCATCTGTGCGGCAAGGGCCCTGACGGTCGCTGGACCCATGAGTGCCGGATCCTGATTCATCGCTCGGCACTTCAGCGCCTCGGGCTGGATCCCGCAGACTGATGGTCTACGCATAGCCGGGGCCCACCTTGCCGGGTTCCGGACCGCTCGCTACGGTGACCATGCCGTGGTGCTCGGGAAGACCGGTGGAAAACCGGAGCGGCCCTCGCCACTGTGATCGGGAATGCACCGGTTCCATGCCGCCGCGCGAAGTACGGCGCGGCGGCGGCCACTGGACGCGTCAGGCGTCTGGGAAGGCGGAGCCGGGGCGTCGACCCGTCAGCCAGGAGACCGGCCACGGCACCGAACATCGACCATCCACGAGGTGCTGGAGGCGAGCCGCGTGAGCGTGCCTGCGAACGATCCCGTCCGACCTGTCCGGAATCCGTCCTCGGCGCCGCTGCGCTGGCTCCGTACCGACTGGCTGCGCTTCGGCGGCCTGCTGGCGGTGATCGTGGCGATGCACGTCGCGGCGTTCGGGATCCTCGCCGGCCTGGTCGCCCCGCATCACTACACCGTCGGCAAGCAGGTCTTCGGCTTCGGCCTCGGCGTCACCGCCTACACGCTCGGCATGCGCCACGCGTTCGACGCCGACCACATAGCCGCGATCGACAACACCACGCGCAAGCTGATGGCCGACGGCAAGCGGCCGGTGTCCGTCGGATTCTGGTTCGCGCTCGGGCACTCGACGATCGTCGTCGTGCTGGCCGCCGGGATCGCCGCCGGCGCGCGCCAGGCCGCCAGCCTGACCGACGACAAGTCCAGCACGCGCCAGTCGCTCGGCGTGGTGTCCACGACCGCTTCGGGCACCTTCCTGTACCTGATCGGCATCCTGAACCTGGTCGCGCTGATCGGCATCTACAAGGTGTACAAGGCGATGCGGCGCGGCGTGTACGACGAGGCCGCCCTGACCGCGCAGCTGGACAAGCGCGGCTTCATGAACCGGATCCTGGGCCGGCTCACCAAGTCCATCACCCGCCCCGGCCAGATGTACCCGGTCGGGCTGCTGTTCGGCGTCGGCTTCGACACCGCCACCGAGGTGCTGCTGCTGGCCCTGGCCGGCTCCAGCGCCGCGGCCGGCCTGCCCTGGTACGCGATCCTGTGCCTGCCGCTGCTGTTCACCGCGGGCATGACCCTGTTCGACACGCTCGACGGCACCTTCATGAACTTCGCCTACCACTGGGCCTTCTCCAACCCGATCCGCAAGGTCTACTACAACCTCACCATCACCGGGCTGTCCGTGGCCGTCGCCCTGATCATCGGCAGCATCGAGCTCGTCGGCGTGGTCCACGACCAGTTCGGCGTCGTCAACCCGGTCACCGACTGGATCGCGAACCTGAATCTGAACAATGTCGGGTTCATCATCGTCGGCGCGTTCATCGCCGTCTGGGCGGCCGCGATCGCCTACTGGAAGATCGCGCGCGTCGAACACCGGTGGGACGTCACCGGCCAGGAGCCGTAGCCGGCGCCTGCCGTCACCCGCCCGGCGGGCGGATGCGACGATGTCACAGCCATGAGTGTCGACGGGGGACTGCGCGCCGCGCGGTCCGCGATGTTCGCGGCCGTGTGCACGCTGCTGGCCACGGCCGCGCACTTGTCGATGTCCGGGCGGGCTGTCCCGTGGTGGGCACTGGCCGGGGCCGCCGAGGTCACCTTCGGCCTCGCCTGGCTGCTGTCCGGCAAACAGCGCGGCACGATTCATGTCATCACCTTGACGATCGGCGCGCAGGCTCTTCTGCACTTCTGGTTCGAGGCCAGCCAGGCTCTGACGACGGGGCCGCTCGACGCTTCGGCCATGTCCGGGATGAACGCCTCCGGGATGAACATGCCCGGGATGGCCGGCGTGCCGGGCATGTCGATGGGCAGTGCGAGCGGCATGAGCAGCGCGAGCGGCATGAGCAGCGCGAGCGGCATGAGCGGCATGAGCGGCATGCACTCGGGCCCGCCGTTCCTCGGCTCCGACAGCTGGGGAATGCTGGCCGCCCACCTCGCGGCGGCCGTCGTGGTGGGCGTCTGGCTGGCGGCCGGCGAGCAGGCCGTCTTCCGGCTGCCGGCCGCGGCCGCGTCCTTCCTGCTCACGCCGCTGGCATTGCTGTTCCGGCCGGTCGTTCCCGTGCCACGGCCCCGCACCACCGCGGTGGCGGCCCGGACTTCGACGCCGCTGCGCCAGCTCCTGCTCGTCCACGCCATCACCTCTCGGGGGCCGCCGGCCGGGACCGCCGTCGCTTAGACGGCCCTGTCCGGCGGCGCGATCCCCGCGCTCGCCGTGTCTCGTTTCTCCCAGCAAGGACACATGGCGATGACCCCTGCCCTGCAACACCCCGTCGATCGAGCCGATGTCGACTCCCTGGCCCTGGCCGCGCGCGACGGCGATCCCGACGCCGTCGAGCGCTTCATCCAGGCGACCACGCTCGACGTGCGCAGATACGTCGCGCGCCTGAGCGGGAGCCCTCAGGACGCCGACGACCTCACCCAGGACACGTACCTGCGGGTCCTGCGCGCCCTGCCGGCCTTCCAGGGCCGGTCCTCGGCCCAGACCTGGGTGCGCTCGATCGCCCGGCGCACGGTCGTCGACCGCATCCGCTGGGTCTCGGCCCGGCCACGGGTGGCGGACACCGACGACTGGCAGGGCGCGGCCGAACGGGCGCAGCCCGACGGCCTGCCCGGCTTCGACGAAGGCGTGGTGCTGGCCGAGTTGCTGGCCGCGCTGCCCGAGGAACGCCGGACGGCGTTCGTGCTGACCGCGGTGGTCGGTCTGCCCTACGAGGAGGCCGCTACGGTGATCGGGGCGCCGATCGGCACCGTCCGCTCGCGCGTCTCCCGGGCCCGCAGCACGCTGATCGCCTCGCTCGGGAACTGAACCACCGCCCGCCCCGACTACTCCTTTCGTGGAATACAGCACGAGAGCCCCGGGGCGGGCGGTCACGGCGGTGGTCGCCAGCGTGGCATTGGCATCACTCACCGCGGCGTGCGGGAGCAGTCCGCCGAGTCCGGCTGCCGGCGACACGTCCGTCACACGGACGCCGCCGGCCAGGACCGCCTACCCGCTGACCATCGACAACTGCGGCCGGAAGATCACCTTCCAGAAGGCCCCGAGCCGGGTCCTGATCCTGAACGGCACGTCGGTCGGCGAGGTGGAGAGCTTCGTCATGCTCGGCCTGGACAAGACGATCCTGGCCGACGCGCAGCACTACGGCGTCTCCGACGACCCGGACATGGTCGCGAAGATCGACGCGCTGCCCACCGGCGGGCTGACCATGAACAAGAACTTCGACGTGCCCGCCGAACAGGTCCTCGCCGCCAAGCCGGACCTCGTCGTGTCCACCTGGGCCGGCGGCTTCGACGCGAAGAACGGCATGGCCACCCGGGAACAGCTCGCCGCGGCCGGGATCAACTCCCTGGTGAACCCGACCAACTGCGCGATGGGCGATCCGAACGCCACCGACGCCGAGAAGAAGGCCTTGGCCGGCCAGGGCATCGACGCCTCCTTCGACTTCATGACGCTGCTCGGCCAGATCTTCGACGTCCAGCAGCGCGCCGCCGACCAGGTCGCGCAGCTGCGAGCACGGATCGACGCGGTCGAGAAGTCCAACCCCGGGACTGCGGCCAGGAAAGTGCTGATCGCCTACCCCGGCATGTCCATGATGAACGCCAACGGTCTGCCGGCCGTCATGACCGGCGGCATCTACGACAAGGTGATCGCCGCCGCCGGCGGAGTGAACTCCTTCGCCGGCAAGGGCTCCGACACCACACGCACCCTCAACGCCGAACAGCTCGCCGCCGCCGACGTCGACGTCCTGGTGGTCGGCGAGTTCACGCCGAACGAGAAGCCGGATCAGGAGGCCGCGAAACTGTTCGCCGCCTACCCGCAGTGGAACGCCTCCAAGACCAAGACGTACGCCGTCGTGTCCGACGGCGTGTACCTGGGCCCGATGAACGCGTGGGCCGTCGAGAAGATCGCGAAGGTGATCCGGGGCCGTGGCTGAGATCGTCGAAGCCGCAGCTCCGGCGCGTCGCCTGATGCGGACGCGGCGGCGCGGCCCGCACCTGTTGTCCGGAATCCCTGTCGCGGCCCTGCTCGGCGCCCTGGCCGTGGCCCTGGTCGGCGCCGCCGCGATCGGGATCTCGCTCGGGTCGGTGGACGAACCGCTCGGCGCGGTGTGGCGCGTCGTCGGGGCCCACGTCTTCCACACCGGGACCACCGATCCGCTGCGGGATCAGATCGTGTGGCAGATCCGGGTGCCGCGGGTGTTGCTGGCGGCGGTGGCCGGGGCCGGGCTGTCCGTCGCGGGCGTCGCCTTCCAGGCCCTGGTGCGCAATCCGCTGGCGGACCCCTACATCCTCGGCGTCTCCTCGGGCGCGTCGTTGGGCGCGGTCGGTATCGCAGTCGCCGGAGGCGCGGTCGGCGGGGGCGTGGTCGGCGGGCTCGGCCAGACCGGCGCGGCGTTCGTGACCGCCCTGCTCACCGTCGTCGCCGTCTATCTCCTGGCTCAGCGCTCGGGGCGGCTCCTGGACTCCTGGCTGGTGCTCGCCGGGATCGCCGTCGGCTACCTGTGCACCGGTGTGACCACATATATGCAGCTGCGCCTGAATCCGACGGAGCTGCAGGGCATGATGTTCTGGCTCATGGGCAGCCTGGCCGGCGCCAAGTGGAGCGACCTCGGGATCCCCACCGCGGTCATCGTCTCGTGTCTGGCCGTGCTGCTGTCCCAGGGACGGCGCCTGAACGCGCTGTCCGCCGGGGAGGACGCCGCCGCGGGCCTCGGCGTGCCGGTGGCCGCGCAGCGTGCGCTGCTGCTGGTCATCGGCTCGCTGCTGACCGCATCGATCGTCTCGGTGGTCGGCGGGGTCGGCTTCGTCGGGCTGATGGTGCCGCACATGACCCGGTTCGCGGTCGGGGCCGACCATCGCCGGGTCCTGCCGGTCTCCGCACTGGCCGGGGCCGTGTTCCTGGTGCTCGTCGATCTGCTGGCGCGCACCCTGAACCGCCCGGACGAACTCCCGGTCGGCCTGGTCACCACCGTCCTGGGTGCCCCGTTCTTCCTGTGGCTGCTGCGCCGCCGCACCGCCAAGGCGGGTGGGTAGATGCAGTTGGAGTTGCGGGGCGTGTGTGTCGACATCGACACGCGCCCGATCCTGTCCGACATCGACCTGCGCATCGCCCCCGGCGAACTCGTCGCGCTCGTCGGACCGAACGGCAGCGGCAAGTCCACCCTGCTGCGCACCGTCTACCGCACGCTGCGGCCCAATGCCGGCGCGGTGTTCCTCGGCGGAGACGACCTGCGGCACCTCCGGCCGCGCGAAGCCGCGCTGCGCCGCTCGGTGCTGCCGCAGCACGGCGACGCCGGCACCGAGTTCACCGCCGCCGAAGTCGTGGCGATGGGCCGGACCCCGCACCTGCGATCCTGGCAGCGGCCGGGCGACGGCGACGCCTCGATCGTCGGGCGGTGCCTGGAGCGGGTCGGCCTGAGCTGGGCCGCCGACCGGCTGGTGACCACGCTGTCCGGCGGCGAACGGCAACGTGTCCTGCTGGCGCGCGCACTGGCGCAGCAGGCACCGCTGCTCGTCCTGGACGAACCGACCAACCACCTGGACATCCGCTCCCAGTTGGAACTGCTGGACCTGGTCCGCGACCTCGGCCTCACCCTGCTCGCCGCGCTCCACGACCTCGACCACGCGGCCGGCCTGGCCGACCGGGTCGTGGTGCTGCGCGACGGCGCGATCGTCGCGAACGGGGCGCCGCTGGAGACGCTGACGCCGTCGCTCATCCACGAGGTTTTCGGTGTCCGCGCACACGTCGGTCCGCACCCCATCACCGGCCGGCCGCACATCGCGGTGGCGATCTGAATCGGTATTGGGACGACCACCATGCGACCGAACGCCGAGTTTGGCTTAGGATCTGACGCGCAGTGGCGCTCGTGTCCGGACGCCGCACCTCACTGGGAGAGACGAACCCACAGCTGAGACCACGGGGTAGGCAATGTCGGCAGCGACCAGGAGGCAGACCGGTACGACCGGTCGGACCGGTTGGACCGCGGAAGTCACCTGGGGAGCCGAGGCCCTCGACGCTCTGGGCGCTGAGTGGGACCGGCTCTTCATGCGCTGCTCGGCCGCGACTCCGTTCCAGTCGAGGATCTGGCTCTCGTCGTGGTGCCGGTGGTACGGACCGACGAACGGTCGGCTGTGTGTCGTCAGTGTGCGGCACCAGGGTGTCCTGGTCGCCGCCGCAGCGTTCGTGCTCACCCGGCTTCGGCTGTGGCGGGTGCTCCGGCCTGTGGGCGTCGAGCAATCGGACTTCTGCGACGTCCTCATCGACGACTCCGGCGACGACGGCGTGCCGGACCGGCGGACCATCGTCGAACAGCTGGTCACCGCGATCCGCGGCGAGCTGCGCTTCGACCTGCTGGACTTCCCCGACGTGCGGCCCGACAGCGTCCTGGCCCGGGTGCGCGACGAGTGGCCGCGCCGGGTGATGGAGATCCCCAGTGTGATGTGCCTGTCGCTGCCCGGGATACCGATGGCGCAGCACGTCGAGGCGATCGAGACGACCAAGATCCGGCAGCAGTTGCGCCGGAGATTGCGCGAACTCGACAGAGTCAGCCTGGAAGTCCGCCTGATACCGGCGGCCGAGTCCGAGGACGCGGTGGCCAGGTTCCTCGAACTGCACCGCCGGCAGTGGGCCGATCGTCCGGTCAACTCCGAGCACCTGACGGAGCGGTTCAAGGGGCACCTCACAACGGTGCTGCGGGCGTCGACCGAGCCGGGTGAGACCGTCGGCTTCCAGGCTGTTCTCGCGGAGTTCTCGCTGAAGAACAAGGAGACGCTCGAGGTGGAACACGTCGCCTCCGACCTCCTCATCGTCGGCCGCACCATGGTCGGCGGCTACCTGTACGGCTACCTGCCGAGCCTGCGGTCCCGCGTGGACGTGTCCGTCGCCGTCACCCGCGCCGCGATGGCGATGACCGCCGAGCGCGGCATTCCAGAGCTGTCGCTGCTCCGCGGCACCGAGCCGCACAAGCTCCGGCTGTCCCCGAGCGAAGTGCAATGCGTTCGGATCGTCCTGGCGGACGGGTTCTGGGGGACCGTCGGGCTGTGGACCATCCGGGGGCGGCAGTTCTTGCCGAAGGCTGTCAAGCATCTGATTCGCCGGCACGCCGCCGACGAGTCCTGATCAGCTCTTTCTTCTTTCGCCGATACCCAGGTTCTGAGTTGATCGCGTTGGCGGTTGGCGGTGGGACTGTGGTGCGGTTTCAGGCGCCTCCGGCGGCGCCTGCGCGGCGAGCGGCCTCGGCTCGGAGGGTGCACAAGACCCCGCGCAGGTGGCGGTTCGAGTTGTGGTCGCCTCTGTCCCGGATCCCTCGTCGCTGTCGTCGCCGTAAACGGAATCATCCCGGCCTGGCGGTATCAAGTCGGATCACACGCTGCTGTGG
>NZ_JBGCCT010000050.1 GCF_041260665.1 Catenulispora sp. GP43
TGCCGCGCCCAAGCCCCAACAACTAACCCCCTGACCAGCCCGCCTCACCCAACGCCAGCGATGAACCGGGCATCACGGTACATCCCGCCCTCTGAACAACGCCAAAGCCAAGATGGCGGCGTTGACCAAGCAGGCCAACGACGCCTACAACGACCGCATTGCCGCCGCCAAGGCCTGCCAAAGCGCCCTCGGTAAGGCCCAAGGCGACGGCATCCACAACAAGTCCTGGTGGGACCACGTCGCCGAGGACCTGTCCGAGTGGGGCGGCAAGATCGCCGAGATCGCCAACGACCTCGCACCGTTCCTGGATGTCCTGGCCCTGGCCACCTCCTGGATCCCCGGCGTGGACGTGGTCACCGCCGCCCTGGCCGAAGCCGACAACATCATCGCCCTGGTCGGCACCGGCATGCAGATCGCCGGCGACGCCATGCAAGGCCACTGGGGCGACGCCCTCATGGGCGTCGGCATGCTCGGTGCCCAGTACCTCGGCGGCAAGATGTTCGAGAAGTTCGGCGGGAAGCTGATCGAGAAGATCGGCGCTCGCGGCAACAAACTGGCCTGCGAAGGCGGCGACCCGGTGGATGTCGTCTCAGGGAACGTGATCGCCAACGAGGTCGATCTCGAGCTCCCCGGTACACTCCCGATGGCCCTGAGACGGGCGTACTCGTCAGGCAACTTCGCGGGCCGCCTCCTCGGCGCCGGCTGGTCGTCCACGCTCGACCAGCGGATCGCCGTCAACGGAGCCGGGATCCACTTCGCCGGCGACTACGCCCAGATCCTCACCTACCCGGTCCCCGCCGGCGATGGAAGTGTGCTGCCGACGGAGGGGGCGCGCTGGCCTTTGGTCTGGGACCGTGCGCGCGACGAGATCCGCGTGGACAATCCGTGGAGCGGACTCAGTTGGCATTTCGACACCGTTCACCATCAATCCGATGACGGGCAGATTCGCGACCTGACCGCGATCTCGGACCGGAATGGCAATCGGATCACCTTCGTCCGTGACGATGTGGGCACCCCGCTGCGCATCGAGCACAGCGGCGGATACCGGATCGCCGTCGACACCGCGGCGACTCCCGCCGGCGTCCGGGTCACCGGGTTCAAGCTGCGCGACGAAGCGGCCGCTGACGGGTACGTCCAGATCGTCGAGTACCGCTACGACGACCGCGGCCGCCTGGTCGCCGTCGTCAACTCCTCCGGCCTGCCCTACTCCTACGACTTCGACGACGAAGACCGGATCGTTGCGTTCACAGACCGCCTCGGCTTCCGGTACACCTATGAATACGACAGGCAGGGGCGAGTCCTCCGCGCCACCGGTGCCGAGGGCTTCCTGACTGCATCCTTCACCTACGCCGAGGAGGAGAACACCACCGTCGTGACCGACTCTCTCGGTCATCCGACAACGTATCGCTACGACGATCACGGCCACCTCGTGGCGGTCACCGATCCGCTGGGCGGCACGGTCATGAGCGACTACGACCGCTACGGCCGCCTCGCCTCCAGAATCGACGCTCTGGGCAACCGCACCAGCTTCGAGTTCGACGAAGGCGGCGACGTGGTGCGGGTCACCGACCCGGACGGCGCGGTGACGCGGTTCGAGTACAACGGATTCCATCAGCCGGTTCTGGTGCAGACCGCCGACGGCCCGATCTGGCGGCGTCGGTACGACGAGCGCGGGAACCTGACAGAGGTGGTGGAGCCGGGCGGCGCGACCACCCGGGCCGAGCGATCCGACCGCGGCGCGATCACCCGCGGCGTCGACCCCGCCGGCTCGGCCGTCGGCTACCGGTGCGATGCGGCCGGCCTGCCGATTTCCGTGACCGACCCGCTCGGCGGCGCGATCCACGCCGTACGCGACGCGTTCGGCCGGGTCACGGCGGTCACGGACGCGACCGGCGCGACGACCCGCTACCAGTGGACCGTCGAGGGCTTCCTCGCCGAGCGCACCGAGCCGGACGGCGCCCGGTCGAGCTGGTCCTACGACGCCGAGGGCAACGAGATACGCAGCGTCGACGCGGTCGGCGCGGTGACGGTGACCGAGCCCGGGCCGTTCGGCAGGATCGCGGCACGGACCGGGCCGGACGGTGTGCGCCACGAGTTCACCCACGACACCGAGCTGAACCTCCTGTCGGTCACGGGCCCGGCTGGTGCGATCTGGCACTACGGGTACGACGCCGCCGGACGCCTGGTGACCGAGCAGGACTTCGCCGGCCGCCGCCTCGGCTACGAATACGACGCCGCCGGAAGGATGGTGGCGCGGATCACCGGCTCCGGCGAGCGGATCGGATTCGAGTACGACGCCGCCGGACGGCTGGCGCGCCGTCGGACCCCCGACGGCGACTACACCTACGGATACGACACCGAGCACCGGATCACCAGCCTCAGCGGTCCCGGCAGCCGGGTCGAATACACGTGGAACGACGCGGGCCGGCTCGCCGCCGAGAGCACCGACGGCCGCCGGACGGCGTACGAGTACGACGTAGCAGGGCGTCGTGTCCGCCGGATCACCCCCGGCGGCGCCGTGTCGGAGTGGTCGTACGACGCGGCCGGCCAGGCCGAGACTCTGCGCGCCGGCTCGCACCTGCTGACCTTCAGGCTGGACGCCGCCGGTCGCGAGGTTCAGCGGATCCTGCCCGGGGCTCGAATCGACTTCGCCTTCGACCCGGCGGGCCGGGTCGAAGCCCAGCGGGTGTGGGCCGGCGACGGGCCCACGGAGCGTCGGCAGGTCGTCGGGCGCGAATGGCGCCGCCGGGCCGACGGGATCCCGACGGAGATCCACGACAGCCTGCGAGGCGTCCGCCGCTATGAGACGGACCCGATCGGCCGGGTCACTGCCGTGACAGCGCAGGACTGGCGCGAGGAGTACGCCTACGACGCGTTCGGCCAGGTGACGACACCTGGGGTGGCGACACCTGGCGACGCCGCGCCGACCCTGCAGGCGGTCGGGGACGGTGGTCCCGCTCAGGCCCGATCACGAGGCGGCCGGCGCACCAGTTGTGAATACGACGCCGCCGGACGGGTGACCCGCACGATCCGCCGGACCCTCGATGGCCGCCGGATCGTCCGCGTGTTCCAGTGGAACAGCGAAGACCGGTTGGTAGAGACGGTCGCACCGGACGGGACGCGCTGGCACTACGCCTACGACCCTCTCGGCCGCCGTGTCTCCAAGGCACGCGTGTCCCCGGAGGGGGCGGTCGTCGAGCAGACCGTCTTCGTCTGGGACGGGCCGGTGCTCGTGGAACAGCACGCCCACACCGCCGATGCCTCGGTGGCGGTCCTCACCTGGGACTACGATCCCGGAACCGGCGCGCCGGCGGCCCAGCGCAGCCGTACCTCGACCGCGGCCGACCTGGATCTGGTGGACGAGACGTTCCACGCCATCGTCACCGACCTGGCCGGAACGCCCACCGAACTCCTCGATGACAGCGGTGCCATCGCCTGGCGCACCACGACGGACCTGTGGGGCCGCATGGTCGCCGGGTCCGCAGACGCCGGCGCCGACTGTCCGCTGCGGTTCGCGGGACAGTACTTCGACGCCGAGACCGAGCTGCACTACAACCTGCACCGGTACTACGACCCGGACACCGCCGCCTACTTGTCCCCGGACCCGCTGGGTCTGGTCGCGGGTCCGAACGATCACGCCTACGTCCCGAACCCGCTGGTCGACACCGACCCGTTCGGCCTCATGTGCGATAAGGCGTTGATGAAGTGGTCCGACGAGACCATGGACAAGGCGACGGCCTACCACGACCTGCACAAGGGCGTCGACGACTGGTTCCACCAGAACGGGACCACCGCGGTCGTCAGGGCCCGGTTCCCCGACGGCAACGGCAACTGGGTAGTGAAGGACGTCGTCGCGCACAGCGGAAAGGAGACCGAGGAGATGGCCGTCGCCCTCCAGTCCGCGGCCGTGAAGAACGGCGACATCGCGGTGCCGTTCAACGTCCCGGGCTTCACCCATGCCGAGCACAACGCCTTGCTGTTCATCAACAAGCTCGGGGGCGTGCCGGTGGCCGGCGGCGCTTCGCGTCCGGTGTGCAGGGACTTCTGCGGACCCCTCATCCAGGGCACCAAGGGAACCATTTACGGCCAGATCATCCCCAAGACCCACGGCCATCAGGTGAGAGGATTCTTCTGGTCTGGATCGATGAACATCAAGTGAGGGGCAGCAGATGGCCGGGATCGACGACATCCTCGCCGAGCAGGCACGACGTCTGGCCGAGCGGGAGTCGCTCCAGGACAGGCTCACTCCTGTCCTGGAGGACTTCGTAGCTCGGGCGACCGGGGAACAGGCGGCCTGCTTCGCCGCCGCCTGCGCGGAACGCGCGGCGGGAATCCTGCTGTGGAATGCCGCTTCGGAAGGGCGCGAGGCCGAAGCGGACGTCTATCTACGGGCGGTGGAACAGCTCTGGACGGATCCAACCGAGAGCCCCGCGATCACGCAGGACGACCTGCAACGGCTGTACGAGCTGTCGCACCATTACGAGTCCGGCGGCAAGGCCGCGGGTTTCGCCGAGCTCGCCGCCAGAGTCCTGTGGTCCGCCCTCGCCGTCACGGAGAAGGGGGAGCCATCGGCAGCCCGCTCGGTGTCGTCCACCACGTTGAAGATCGCCTCGGGCCTCGAAAAGGCGACGGGAACCTCGCTGGAGGCCGATGAGGCCGACCGCCAAGCAGCCGACATGCGGAACCTGATCGAGGACGGGAGCGCCGAGGAGCTGAAGGCGACGCTTCGCGAGCAGTCCCGCGCCGTCGGCCGTGACTGGCTCGCACTCGCACAGGACTACGCGAGGTCTTAGGCGGCGAGTGGTGCGGCGGCCGACTCTGAGTGAGGCGGGCGCGGGACCTGCCTGGTTCCTTCGCCCGAGCCTTGCGGATCAGACCTGACGAGTACCAGGCTACGGCCAGACCCTGAGCAGGGAAGGGCTGACCGCAGCCCTGCCCCGTGGCGTCAGCTGTCAGGTCACCTGGTGCCTGTGAGGCCGGGGCCGAACGGTTCAGTGGCCCGCCTCGAACCGGACTGCGCGATCGTCCCGCACAGCCGTCCAGTTGCAGTCTCAGTTGCATTTGCGACAGATGCGGAGGGTCGCAGAGAGCGACTCGTTCCTCGCGCGATGAGATTCACGCGGCGTCAGCAATCTTCCGCAGCTCTCGCGGCGGCCGTTGACAAGACGCGAAAGCGTGTGAGGTGCAAGCCTCCGTGGGTTCAAATCCCACCGTCACCGCTTTGAGAACAGCCCCTGAGCTGTGAGAACGCAGAGCGGGGGCTGTTTCGCTTCCTTGCGGACTCCGCCCGGAGCCCCCGCCCGGCCTAGTCGTAGTAAGCCTTCGGTGCAGCGAGGACGCTCGTGAAGTACGTCGGCATATGCCTGTCGTTGATGGGATTGTCGTCGGACGGCTCACGGGCGAATCCCAGCGTGAGGTGCGGCACCTCCGGGTTGAAGCCGTCGCGGTCCCCGATGTCGTATCCCGCGGCCGCGACGGCGTCGAGGACTTCGTCCGCGGGGGTGTCGAAGATGTCGATGCCGCGCCAGGTGACCGTGATCTCCTTCGGACCTGGTTGGGGGCGCCAGACTTCCACCGAGGTCAGGGTCTTGGTGTCCTCGATGTTGAAGGTGATCGCGAAGCGGGGGTGGACGACGTCGATCTGCGTCACGGACCACGGTTGCGGGGGGCCGTCGTTGAGGGTCTGGACCTCGCCGATCGCCTCGGCTGCGCGCCTGACCTCGTCCCGGGGCATGCCGAAGGGGAATCCGGTGATGCCGTTCGGGGGGTCCAGTTCGATCTCCATGGGCGTCATTTTAGGAGGCACGTCCTGATCGTCCATCCGTTCTTCGACAGGAAGTCCTGCAGGTGGGTGTTGTTCGGCAGGTCGTCGACCATCTCCTTGATCGCCCCGTCGTACTTCGTGCCGAACTGCCTGCGGATCAGGAAGATGTCCATCTGCATCGCCTTGTCGAACTCGCCTCGGGCGATCATCCTGCCCTGCAGCGCCCGGTAGGCCTTGCTCTGGGCCTTGCTGCCGGTGCTGACGAAGGCCCGGTGGTCCGCGTAGCTCATGCGGATCGCGGGACCGTACTCCCAGTCCAGGCTGTGCGTGAGGTTCAGCTGCAGCCAGGCGTTCTTGGCCGGGACGTGGTTGATCTCGAAGGAGCCCGCGCTGCGCGGCGTCACGCCGGGCGGGTTGGACGGGCGCATGTCGTGCCAGTTGCCGCCGTCCTGGCCCGCCTGGCTGCCCGGGGTGGTCGCCAGGCCGAGCGGGTCGATCCAGGCTGTCGGGTTCGGCGCGTACCCGTACGGGTTCGGCGCGGGATCCAGGCCCAGCGGGTCGCTGGACAGATACCGGCCGGTCTCCGGGTCGTAGTACCGCGCGTAGTTGTAGTCGAGTCCGGTCTCGTCGTCGTGGTACTGCCCCGGGAAGCCGAGCGGGCAGCGTTCCGGCGCGTCCGTGCGGGTCCGGCGCCCCCACAGGTCCGTGCGGGACGCGGGCAGCACCCGGCCGTCGGCGCCGACCAGTTCCGACGGCGTGCCCACGAGGTCCGCGACGATCGCGAAGAAGCGCCGGTCCAGATCCTCGGGATCCGATGCGCCCGCCGACCCGTGATCCGCCGACTCGTGATCCGCCGGCCCCCGATCGGCCGTCTCGGTCTGGGCCACGAGCTGCCACGTCCCCGGTTCCCAGTCCCAGGTGACCGTTCTCCGCCGCCCGTCGCCTCCAGTGGAGGTCTGCTCGGCGAGCTGCGCGTCGTCCCAGACGAACCGGACTTCCTCCACGACCGTCGCACCGTCGGCACCCAGCCGCTGCTTGGCGATGCGCCGCCCCAGCGGGTCGTAGCGGTACGCCCACACCGCGCCGTCGGGCAGGATCACCCGGGCGAGCCGGTCCTCGGCGTCCCACTCATACCGGCGTTCCCGGCGCTGCCCCGACAAGGTCCTGGTGCGGACGAGGACGACGCGACCCCGCTCGTCGTACTCATAACTGCGGCGGCCCGCCGACCGGAGCAGAACCCCGCTATAGGCCCGGTCGCCCCCGACCGGATCGTCGGCCACGGCGCTGTCAGTGGAGCGGGTGATGTTGCCGAGTCCGTCGTAGGCGTAGGTCTGCGTCCAGTTCCGAGCTTCGACCCCCGTCACCCTTCCGCCGGGGCTCAGCTCGAACCGGCGGTCGCCGTGCAACAGATCGGCGACTGATTCCAGAGTGCTGTCACCGCGGTAGCCGTAGGTCCGCCGCTGCGCACTCCGCTGCGGGTCGGGTTGCCCGTCGGTCCCGGCCGGCGCCAGCAGCTGACCGGTCAACCGGTCGGCGACGTCCCAGCTCTGGGCGAGGACGAGCGCGCCCAGCGACCGGTGCACCTCGCGTCCGGCCGCGTCGTAGGCGAAGCGGACCGCCCCGGCGTCCGACTCCAGCGCGACCGGCCGACCCGCGCCGTCATAGGCCCAGGTCGAGACCACCCCGCTGGGTGTGATCCGCCGGATCCGGCGGCCCAGCGCGTCGTACTCGTGCCGTACGGTCCGGCCGTCGACCGTCTCGGCCAGCACCCGGCCCATCTCGTCGCGGACATACTCCACGACCGCGTCGGGCCCGGCGATGCGGAGCGGCAGGTCCGCGGCCGAGCTGTGCTCGATCGTCGTCCGGCCGTCCGCGGTCTCCCAAGCCGCGAGCGCGCCGTTCGGGGTGTAGGCGAAGCGGGTCTCGGCACCGGCGGCGATCTTCGCGACGAGCTGCCCCGCGGCGTCGTGCCGGTAGTCCAGGCGGCGGCCGTCGAAACTGGTCTCGGCGACCAGCCGCCCGGCCGGATCGTATTCGTAGGACCACACGCGGCCGTCCGGTCCGCAGACCGACGTCAGGCGCAATTCCGTGTCGTAGCCGAAGGTGTGGCGCTCGCCGTCGGGCATGGTGCGGGCGCGCAGCAGTCCGAACGGCCCGAACTCGAAACGGCTGACCGCCCCGGCGGCGTCGCGTTCGGCGGTGAGCCGGCCTTCGGCGTCGTACTCCCAGGCTTCCGTGCCGCCGTCCGGCAGCAGCCGCTCCTCCAGACGCCCGTCGAGGCCCCGGCGCGTTTCGGTCCGGCGGCCCAGCGGGCCGATCGTGGCCGTCACGGCGCCGAACTCGTCCCGCTCGAACCGCGCGACGCGGCCCAGCGGATCCACCGTCTCCAGGATCAGGCCGGCGTCGTCGTTGGCGAAGCGGTACTCGCCGCCGGCCGCGTCCCTGGCGCTGACGCAGTGGCCGCGCTCATCGTATTCGTAGCGGGTCACGGCGCCGGCGGCGTCGGCCGAGGCCAGCAGGTTGCCGCGGTCGTCATAGGTGTAGAGCGCGCGGACCGTGTCGCCTTCGCGGACGGAGGTCAGCTGCCGCAGCTCGTTGTAGCCGAGGTCGGCGACCGTCCCGTCGGGGCCGATGATGCTCACCAGGTCGCCGCGGTCGTCGAGGATGTAGCCGGTGGTGCGGCCGATCTCGTCACGCCGGGACAGCAGCCTGCCGAACTGGTCGTAGGCCATGGTCACGACGGCGCCGAGGGGATCGACGACGCCGGTGAGGTGGCCGCGCTCGTCGTAGTGGAACTCGGTGACCCGGCCGAGGCTGTCGGTCACGCGGGTCACGCGGGCTTCGAGGTCGTAGTCGAAAGCGGCCGAGAGGATGCCGTCGAGGCCGACACCGCGCACGACACGGCTGTCCGCACCGTATTCGTAGGCGTAGCGGTAGCCGACGCGGTCGGTCCAGGAGGCGAGCCGGTCCTGGTCGTCGTAGTCGTAGACATACGGCACGCCGCTCGCGTCGGTGACGGCGGCCAGGCGGCCCCGGTCGTCGAAGGCGAACGTCCGCAGTGTGCTCGAAGTCTGATCGGTCAGGAGCCGGATCGCCGCCAGCCGCGGTCCGTCGGCGCTCGCGACGCTGTCGATGGCGAGCCGGTAGCCGGGCAGCGTGATCCCGGTCGGCGTGCCGTCCTCGGTCCGGTGGACGTCGATCCGGTTGCCGTTGCGGTCCGAGATCGCTGTCAGATCCCTGATCTGCGCGTCATCCTCCGCTCGGTGGTGCACGGCGGCGAAATGGCGGGTCCGGCCGGAAGCGGGATCGGTGATGCGGATCTCGTCGGTGGCGCGGTCCCACACCAGCGGCCAGCGCAGGCCCTCGGCCGGGGGCACCGGGCGGTCGCCGTCCGGCAGCGGGTAGTGCAGCGTCTGGCAGTCGTCGCCGACGAAGTGCAGGCCGGCGGCATTGACCGCGACGCGCTGGTCGAGGGTCGAGGACCAGCCGGGGCCGAACAGGCGGCCGTACTCGTAGTCCGAGGCGTAGGACCGGTTGAGCTCCAGGCTCAGGACGCCGGGCAGTCCGAGATCGAGCTCGCTCATGATCATCTGGCCGGAGACGACGTCGACCGGGTCGCCCTTAGAGAAGCAGCCGATGTTGCCCTCGGCCTTCTGCCCGAACTTCTCCAGCAGCTTGCCGCCGTACTTGTCCATCAGCTTGCCGCCGACCTTTTCGATCGCCTTGCCGCCGAGGAAGGTGAGGCCGAGCATGCCGGCGCCCATGAGGGCGTCGCCCCAGTGGCCTTGCATGGCGTCGCCAGCGATCTGCATGCCGGTGCCGACCAGGGCGATGATGTTGTCGGCTTCGGCAAGGGCGGCGGTGACCACGTCCACACCGGGGATCCAGGAGGTGGCCAGGGCCAGGACATCCAGGAAGGGGGCGAGGTCATTGGCGATCTCGGCGATCTTGCCGCCCCACTCGGACAGGTCCTCGGCGACGTGGTCCCACCAGGACTTGTTGTGGATGCCATCGCCTTGGGCCTTACCCAGGGCGCTTTGGCAGGCCTTGGCGGCGGCAATGCGGTCGTTGTAGGCGTCGTTGGCCTGCTTAGTCAACGCCGCCATCTTGGCTTTGGCATTGTTCAGGCTGGTCTGCGCGGTGTCATGCGCGGTTTGCGCGTCAGTGACAGCCTTCTGATTGGGGTTCGCCGCCTGGTTCTGCTGCGCCGTCTTCAGATCCGATGCCGCGTTGTTGGCGGTGGTCGTGGCGTGTTGCAGATCGGCGTGCGCGTCTTGGGCTTGGCGCAGTGCCGTGTCCGCTTTGGTCTGTGCCGCCTGCAGCGCCGGCCAGTATGCCGACAAGGCATCAGAGGCCTCGCTGTAGGACGTGTACAGCTTCTGCAACCGACCCGGCAGCGGGCCGTACTGGTTCTTGAACGCATCAGCGGTCTGACCTATCCACTGCATCGCAGCAGTGTCAGAACCGAACGAGTTCAGGCTGCGGTAAGCAGCCTCCACATCGTGGGCGAAGTCCCCGAACTGCTTCGCCAAAGCCTGAACCGACTCCACCACACCAGGCGTCGGATCCCCATCCGACCCCAGAATGTCCCAACCAGACGGACGCGCCATTGGCGAACCCCTCCCCCGTGTCTCGCCAGCCAAGGAGACGCCTATACCAAGACATTGATATAAGGCGTAACGACCTAGCTGGAGAGTTTACCCAAAAGCGCTGACAGGCAACCTCGGTGGACCGGCTGAAGGGACGGCATCGAGGTCGAATGGGAACCGCGGCTCATCCAAGTGGCGTGCCTATGTCTCTATCCCAGAAGAGCTTGTTCCTGGCGAAGGTGACGACGCTGCTGCCTGGTCGCCAGGCTTGCGGATCGGTCCCACGGATCAGGCAGCACGCCACGAGCCCGAGCGGCCACATCCGCCATTCGTCGTCGTCGAGGCTGCGAGCCACCGACTCGGCTCGCTCGGGATCGAGCCCGGCGATGAGTGACGCCGCCGTACCGAGCGCCGCGGTGCGGGCCGGGCCGGGCGATACCGCGGCGGCGATGTGGAGCAGTTCGTCCGGCAGGGTCTGCGTCCGGTGCGGGTCCGTGGCGGCGCGAGCGGCTGTCGCCAGGAGGTCGCTGACCGCGTAGAGGTCCGGGTCCTTCAGCATGGTGTCCTCGGCGGCGTCGCACAGCCGGCTGGTCAGGTTCGGGTCGCGGTCGGCCACCGCCTCGGCGAGCCGTACAAGGGTGGCGAGCCGCACACCGGCGTCGGCGATCCCGCCGGCCAGGGCGGCGGCCCGGCGCGGGTCGGTTGCGGCGACGGCCACCACCGAGGCCGCCGTGGCTGATGCCGCGGCCCTGATACGCGCGGCCACTTCCGGGTGCTCGGCGGACACTCGCGCCACCACCTCGTCCCGGCCGTCCTCATACACCACCGTGGCAATGACGCGGTCGGCCAGCTCCGGGAAGGCGCCCGCCACCGCGACCGCTGTATCGACCGAGAAGTAGCCTCGGGCTTGGGTGATGTGCAGTGCCTCCTCGGCCAGCTGCCTGGCCCGACGGGGCTCGGTGGCGGCATACGCCACCGCGAGAGGTGTGTAGGGCGTCCAGTGCGCGCCACTCAGCAGCGGCTCTGCCGAAGGGTTAGCATTCCGACGTTCACGCGTACGTCGCAGCGCTCCGCCAGAGTCGCACAGCCGTCAGGCAGCATCTGCTCACGGACGGTTGCCCGATCCGAGCTCACCTCCTGGTACTGTCAAGCTTGACACCGCCTTCTAGTGACGGTGCAGCCCACCGGCACAGCGCAGCCACATGCTCCGCGTCTTGGTACCCGGTCTGGGTCGTGGTCGCCCTTTGTAGCGCGATCGCCTCGATTGCTTCTGCCCCTTAGCGAGGGCCGACAGCACTGCTCGCCCGTCAGCCGTTCGACGAAGTGAGGGCTCCGCCATCAGCTATGGCTTTCACAGCACCTGCCCGCCCACTCAGTGCGGCCTCGCCACCTTCAGCGCGGCCCTGCTCCGCCACCTGACCGGCCATGACTCTGGCGACCGGGGATGCTCGGTGGGAGGTGGGCGTCGCATCGGCGGTGGGCCGGTTCCTGGGAGCGAACGACTCAGGTTCCCCACTCGCCGATGAGCGCACCGGCGGCTGCTGCGACGGCTTGGAGCGCGGCGGACGCAACGAGAACCAGGGGGCGGAATCGACGCTCGCGCTCATTTCCACTCTGCAGCACGGCAGAAAGTAAGGCATATGGACACCAACCTCAGTCTCGGCATCATCGCCCACTCCCGCAAGGAGAACGAGCACCGACTTCCCATCCACCCCACGCACTTCGAGCGCATCGACGCCGACGTGCGCGGGCGCATCCACCTGGAGCAGGGCTACGGCGAGCACTTCGGAGTCCCCGACAGCCAGCTGGCGCCGCTCGTCGCGGGGATCCGGCCGCGTGCTGAGCTGATCGCCGCGTGCGACGTCATCGTGCTGGCCAAGCCGATGCTGGAAGACGTGTCCGAGCTCCGCGAGCGCCAGATCCTGTGGGGCTGGCCGCACTGCGTCCAGGACACGAAGATGACCCAGACGGCCGTCGACCGGCGTCTGACCCTGATCGCATTCGAGGCGATGAACCACTGGACCGGTGACGGCTCGTTCAACCTGCACGTGTTCCACAAGAACAACGAGATGGCCGGGTACTCCTCGGTCCTGCACGCGATGCAGCTGCGAGGCTCGACCGGGGACTACGGTCGAAGGCAGCGTGCGGTCGTGATCGGCTTCGGCGCGACGGCGCGCGGGGTGGTGACAGCGCTCAACGCCCTCGGCGTCCACGACGTCGACGTTCTCACTGGTCGCGGCGTCACCGCGGTCGCCTCGCCCATCCACTCCGCGCGCATCGTCCAGTTCGACCACGACGAGGCCGACGACACCGGCGACCCGCGCCGCAGTCATGCCATCACCGACGAGGGCCGCCAGCCGCTCGCGGAATTCCTCGCGGACCACGACATCATCGTCAACTGTGTCCTGCAGGACACCAGCGCACCGCTGACCTTCCTCATAGAGGAAGACCTCGCGTCCCTGTCCCCCGGCACTCTGGTGATCGACGTGTCCTGCGACGCCGGCATGGGCTTCAGCTGGGCGCGCCCGACGACGTTCACCGAGCCGATGTTCACCGTCGGCGATGGTGTGCATTACTACGGTGTCGACCACAGCCCGTCTTACCTGTGGAACTCCGCCACGTGGGAGAACAGCGAAGCCCTGATCCCGTTCCTGCCCGCGGTCCTCGCTGGTCCGGCCGCATGGGAGGCCAACGAGACCATCCGGCGGGCGATTGAGATCCGGGAAGGCACGATCCAGAACCCCGCGATCCTGGCGTTCCAGCATCGGTCGGCGGAGTATCCGCACCTGGCGGTACCGGCTTAGGCCGCTGGCGACAAGCACGCACCGCAGACCCGAATGATCTCGCCTGGTTTCGCCTGGACGCGTCGCTGACCTGCGATTTTCTATGCGCCTCACACGCTTTTGCGGCGCGTGAGGCCACCGATGACGTCGCCTGATCCTTGTTGACAGCACCAGATCAGCATGCCGAGAATGTCGCTCCTACAGGGGTGTGCGTGTCAGCCCCAGCCTCGTCAGACCCTCCATGAGAGTAGCTGCCGTCTTGTCACGCTTTTCCCGCCCGCGTCTTATCGTGAGCTGCCTAACCGCAACCGGCACCGTCCTCGGCGCCACCGCCATCGCCGGGCCCGCGCACGCTACCCTTCCCGGTGATTCCTCAGGGGTCATCACCGCGCTGACTCGCGACGGCCATGGCGGCGAAGGTTATCAATCGGGGGCTGCCGACGGATCCCCTGTCACCACCTGGCAGCCCGATGCATCACTCGGCGAAGGCGGCCTCGCCTACTCGCCCGACAGCACTCGGATAGCTTTCATAGGCTCCGGCCAGCTGTGGGTCGCGCGGTCTGACGGGACACAGTCACATCCGGTGGCAGACGTTGGACGCTACGGTTTCGAGGGCCGTCCGGCCTGGTCGGCGGACGGTCAGTGGATCTATGTCCAGGACACCAGGGGCCTGGAAACCGGCGCCTGTGGCGTCGTCATCGACCGGATCCGGCCAGATGGCGGCCAGCAGGAACAGATAGCGACGTTCGCGACGGACAAGCCTGCTGGAGGCTGCCCCGGCTATACCGCCACGTTGTCGTCATCGGTGAACGGCGACCTCGCCATCTCGGCGAACGGCAATCTGGGCGTGCGGATCTGGCACCACAGCGACGGCAGCCTCACGCAACTGAACTATCCGAACCTGATACCCGCCGAAGCCGACTACTCGCCAGACGGCAAGTCACTGGTGTTCGTCGGTCAAGAGCTCCTGAACAACGGCGGCTACTACTCAGCGGGAATCTTCGTCGGAAGCGTCACCTCCGCGACCGTCAACCAGATCGTCTCGACAGCCGGCGACCCCAATCTCCCCGGCGGGTCGCACGATTTCCGCACCCCCGTGTGGGCCCCGGACGGCTCCGCCATCGCCTACCTGGATCAGGTGGACAACGGGTCATCAAATCCGGACAACAGCCTCCTGCTCTACAGCTTCGCCACCGGCCAAAGCCGCGCGCTCACCGGTTTCCACCCCTCTGCGCCGCTGACCTGGCGTCCCCGTACCGTCCCTCTGCCACCGCGCACCGTACCGACCGTCGATCGGATAGGCGGCCAGGACCGGATAGGCACCGCCGTCAACGCCTCGCGCTTCGAGTTCGCCAACGCCGGAACGACTGCGGCCACGGCGCGTACCGCGTCCTGCGCCGTTCTCACTCGATCCGACAGCTACGCCGATGCCTTGTCGGGGAGTGCCCTGGCCGGGGCGAAAGGCTGCCCGCTGCTGCTCACTCCGCACGACTCGCTGGATCCGGCCGTCGAAGGCGAACTTCACCGGGTGCTGCCGCGCGGCGCGACCGTCTACGTCCTCGGCGGGAGCGCGGCGCTGTCCCCGACAATCGACGATGAGCTGGCGAGGGCGGGCTTCGTCCCGCACCGGCTGAAGGGCGACGATCGCTATGCGACCAGCATCGCCATCGCAGGAGAGATCACGCCGCATCCCAAGATGGTCTTCGTCGCCACCGGCGACAACTTCCCAGACGCTTTGGCAGCGGGCGCGGTCGCTTCGAGCCGCGCTGACGCCGTCGTGCTGACGTTGCCCGCGCACGGCATGACCACCGCAGCGCGCGCCTACATCTCGTCGGCCATGGCCGACTCTCAGACAACGCTGGTGGCGGTCGGATCGCCCGGCTTCGACTCGATCCGGACCCTCTACTCGATAGATCAGATCAACGCATGGATCCTTTCCGGCCGGATGCACTCGGCAACCGGAGGCGATCGCTACGAGACCGCAGCCGCGTTGTTCATGAACTTCGGCACTCTCACGCATCAGACCGTCGCACTGGCGACCGGCAACAACTGGGCCGATGCACTCGCCGGCGGCTCAGTCGCCGGAATGCACAATGGCCTGATGCTGCTCACCAACGGAAGCACCTTCCCAGCTCGCGAGGGGGAGTATCTGCAAGACCCCCGCGGCGGGGTGAGCGAGGTACTGGTCTTCGGTGGCACCACCGCAGTACCGCCGGGCGCCGTCACCGCCTTCGAGAATGCAACAGGTGAGAGCGGCTGGCGGTCCTTCGACAACCGTACGGCGCCCATTGCGGACTAGGTTGCGGCGGCTGGCCTTCGCACGCTTCATAAACAGCCCCTGAACTACGGAAACGCAGAGCAGGGGCTGTTTCTTGTTCCGCTACGCCAGTGCGAACGATCCGCGTCCGTCGCCCCGCCCTACTCCAGTGCCTGCCGCCCGATCGACCGCGGCTCACGCCCGGCGAAGACCCACCCGCCGACCGCCGCCGCCGCGGGAATGCCGACCACGATCAGCAGCACGTCGGTCACCGGTACGTTGTGCATCTGGGCGCTGAGTGCGTCCTGGAAGTAGCAGACGATCCCCACATAGGCGACCACCGTCCCCAGCACCGAGGACAACAGCCCCAGCGCCCCGGCCGTCGCCGCCGTGATCGCCCGGCGCGTGCGGCGCCGCGCGCCGGTGGCCGTCAGGGTCCGCAGGTCGCCGGCGGTCTCGCTGCGCACCAGGCCGACGGTGGTCGCCAGGATGCCCAGGGCGAGCAGGATGCCGATCGCCGAGGCGAACGCGAGGACTTGGTTCAGGGTCGGGATGTTGTTGCGCGTCTCGATCGTCAGGGCATGCTCTGCGGCCAGCCGGCGTGCGGCTGCGGCTTGAGTGTCGCTCAGCGGCTTCGTTGTGTGAATCAGCCAGCTGTCAGCCGCCGTCCCGAGGTGCAGGACGTCCACTGCGTGCTGGGTCAGCACCAGGTTGGGCTCGGAGGTGCCGGTGGGCAACTGCGCGAAGTACTGGATCTTCGGGTGCGTGAAGGGTCCGGGCCGCGTAGCGTCGGGCGAAGGACCCTGACGGTGCGGGATGATGTCCAGGTTCGCCACCTGGTTCAGCCGCTGCCTGGCGGTGATGATCATCGTGTCCGGGCTGATGGCGGCCGGGTCGATCCCGTAGTGCCGCAGCAGTTCCGGCGTGGCCACGTAGACGACGCCGTTGCTGCGGCAGTTACCCCCGCCGTGTGCGGCGGAGCAGGTGCCGACGCCGGCCTCGGCGATGTCCAGCGGCAGGACGTCCGAGGAGCCGAGGGCCGTGCCGATCGCCGTGGCAGCGGCCTGATCCTGCGCCGCGGTCGTGCTGGTGCTGGTAGTGCTGGTAGTGCTTGTGGTGGTGGGCTGTGGCGCCGAAGGACCGAGGCCCTGTGCCACGTCCGACGACCCGCCGGCGACGATCAGCGCGTTGTACGGCAGGTTCGGCCCGACGTAGTCGACGCTGTCCGAGAAACGGCCGGCGGTGATCAGGATGACCGCCATCGCCATGTAGACCGCCACCGTGCTGGCCGCCAGCGCCGGTCCCGACCGCGAGCGGTAGCGGGCCACGTCCCGGAACGCGACCCGCGCCGCGAACGGCATCCGGCCGGCGATCGTGCCCAGCGCCCCGGCGGCGACCGGCGCCACCGAGATCAGCCCGAACACCTCGCACAGCAGCGCGGCCAGCACCACGACCTGCGCCCGGCCGCCGCCGCCGGCGGCGATCCCGCCGCTGACGAGCAGCAACACCGGAGCGGCCGTCAGCAGGATCACCGGCTTCCAGACGGTACGCACGACCGGCTTGGGCGGCATCGGCCGCTGGGCGAGCGAGGCGACCACCGACATCTGCGCGGCGTCCCTCGCCGGCCGCCGGGCGGCCAGCGTCGCGGTGACGACCGCCAGGACCATGGCGGTACCGATCAGCCACCACGGCACCTGGTTCCAGGACACGTGGTGGTTGACGCTGGCCGAGAAGCCCGGCGCATAGGCGATCCAGACCGCCAGGCCCAGTACGGCCCCTGCTATGGCCCCTGCCACGCCGACCACCGTGCCGTTGGCGACCATGACCCGGCGCACGTCGCGGTCGGTGGCGCCGAGCGAAGCGAGCATCCCCAGGGCGCGCTGGCGACGCTGGGCGAGGACCGTGAATCCGGCCACTGACACCAGGCCCACGAAAACCAGCCCGAGGCAGGTGAAGATCAGGACCAGGAAGGCCGGCGGGATGCCGGACGGCGTCTGCGGTGTGATCGGCTGGACGTGCTGTGGGAAGACGAAGCCCGCGAGCGAGTCGGCGGTGGCGTGGAAGAGCACCGTGGCCTGCACCGGCCCGGTCAGGGTACCTGGGGCGACCAGCGCGAAGGCGTCGCCGAGGTTCCAGGGGTTCTCCACGGTGCCGACGACGGCGTAGTCGTGTCCGGCGGCCTGCCAGACGTCGCCGACGCGCAATCCCAGCTGGGATGCCAGATTCGCGGTCAACGCAGTCTGGCCGGCGCCGGTCGGCCAGTGCCCGGAGCGCAGGGCGAGCAGCGGATGCCCGTACAGACCGTTCGGGTCCTGCGCCCGCAGCTGCGCGCCGCCTTTGGCCCCCGTGGCGACGTCCTGATTCTCGATGACGTCGACACCGCCGAAGTGCTCGCGGACGGCATCGATGTCGGCGGCCAAGCCGGCGCTGCCGCCGTCGCCTTCCAGTACGACCTGATGGGAGGCGGTACCGAAGGTGGACGTCGGCGGAACCGGTGTGTTGGTCAGGATCGCGCCGCCCAGCGTCGTCACCGCCACCGCTGTCGTGATCAGTGCCAGGACCAGGATCTGCTGGCGCCACTCGCGGCGGAACAGCCGCCAGGCCCAGCGCCGGACGGCCCGCTTGGCCGGTCGGCCACCGCGCGCCGGGCGATCGGTGCGCTCCCGTTCGAGCACCGCGGCCGGCGCGGCGCTCACCGCCCGCTCCCCGGAGCCGGCTCCAGCAGCGACTCCGGACGCTGGCGCGACGTCTGGTCCACGATCCGGCCGTCGCGGATGAACACGACACGGTCGGCCCACGCCGCGAGCTGCGCGTCGTGTGTCACGAACACCGCGGCCACACCCCGCTTGCACGCGGCCACCAGCAGCCGCATCACCGCCTCGCCGTTGGCCGAGTCCAGCGCACCGGACGGCTCGTCGGCAAGCAGCAGGCCGCGCTCGCCCACGATCGCGCGGGCGATCGACACCCGCTGGCGCTCGCCGCCCGACAGCTGGTCGGGGAAGTGGCTCGCGCGGTCGGTCAGCCCGAGCGACTCCATGGCGGTCAGGGCTGCCACGCGCGCCTTGCGGGCCGGGACGCCGTCGAGCTCCAGCGGCATGGCGACGTTCTCGGCCGCCGTGAGACCTGCGAGCAGGTTGTAGTCCTGGAACACGTAGCCGATGCGACGGCGGCGCAGCGCGGCTTTGGCGTCGCGGCTGAGCGAGGTCAGCGACCGGCCGTCGATGAGCACGTCGCCCTCGGTCGGATCCTCCAGGCTGCCGGCCACGGTCAACAGCGTGCTCTTGCCCGAGCCGCTGGGGCCCATGACGGCCACCAGCGAGCCGGCCTCCACGCTCAGGTTGACGCCCTGCAGGGCGTGCACCTCGGTCGATCCGTCGTTGTAGGACTTGGAGACGTTCTTCAGCTCGAGCACGATCAGCGCACCCCCACGCGGCGTCTCAGTTTCGGCATCCCGGCCGGCGCCTCCGGAAGGGGCTCGACGGCGGCGCGCTTGATACGGCCGTCGGCGGAGTCCAGCCAGCGCACGACCGAGTCCAGACGGAACAGCTCGGCGTCCACGGCCAGTGCGAACCCCAGGTCGGCGCCGTCATCGTCCTCTTTCAGGTGGGTCCACTGCTGCATCAACTCGACGAGATAGTGGCGGTGTACCTGGATCACCTCGTGCACGTCGACGTCAGGCAGCCGCAGTGACACCAACACTTTGACGACAAGTTCGTCGCGTGGCGGCAGACTCAGATCCGGAGGCGTGCGCAGCCAGGCGGCGAGCTCACCCGCGCCCTCGGCGGTGATGCGGAAGGACTTCTGCGTGCCGGCGTCGCCATCGCCGTCCTCGACGGGTTCGACGAGACCGTCTCGCTCCAGGCGCTGGAGCGTGGTGTAGACCTGGCCGACGTTCAACGGCCAGACCTCGCCGGTGCGGGCCTCGAACTCCTGGCGGAGTTGCAGGCCGTATTTCGGGCCCTCGCTGAGCAGGGCCAACAGGGCGTGGCGGAAGCTCATCGGGTTCGGCGCTTCGCGGTCTCAGGTGTTCGCGGCAGTAGCATACTCGGTATACTACTGCGCAGAATCGGGCGCGAGTCAAGGTGCTGCGTCATCGCTGCACACAAAGCAGCACGGGCATTGACACAATCTCCCTCGTGAGCACGGAGAAGGTCGACGTACCGGCAGCGGAGTCCGTCCGGCCTCTGGAGCTGTTCTCGACCTCGTATTCGTTTTCACGATCACGCAGGTCGCGACCGTGCTCTCCGCTTCGCCGACGGCGCTGGGCCTCGCGCGGGTGGCGGTGCTGCTGGTCGTCATCTGGTGGATGTACGCGGGCTACGCCTGGCTGACCAACGCCCTCGACCTCGATGCCAGCGGGCCGCGCCTGCTACTGCTGGCCGGTACGGCGGGTTTCTTCGTGATGTCGCTGACGGTGCCGAGGGCGGTGGGGGCGGGCTCGTGGGCCCTGCTGTTCGGCCTGTCCTACCTCGTTGTCGTGGTGGTGCATCTGGTGGCGTTCATCGGGACGTCGGGGCAACAGCACAGGCGGTGACGGGAGCGGGGGCGGTGGCGGTGGAGGCAGCAGCTTCGCCACCGCTTCGGGGACCAGCACGAGCTTCGCGCTCTCGACGATCGGGACAGCGAACAACAACGGCCAGGTGACCATCTCCTACGTGCTCCCGGCCACCAGCACGAGCGTGACGTCGGCCCCGAACCCCTCGGGCTTCGGCCAGCCGGTGACCCTGACCGCGACAGTGACCGCGACGGTGAACAACCCGACCGGCACGGTCACCTTCACCAACGGCACCACCACCCTGTGCGCCAACGCGGCACTCAACAACAGCGGCGTCGCGACCTGCACCACCACCGCGCTGCCGGTCGGCAACGACACCGTGACCGCGACCTACAACGGCGATATGAACAACGCCCCAAGCCACGGCACCACAGGGCAGACGGTGAACACCTCCATCACCGCCCTCACCGCCGCCCCCGCGACCGCCGGCCTCATCCGCGCCGGCGTCGGCGGCGTGCAGGTCTCCGGCCTGTCCGCCACCCTGACCGACAAGGCCACCGGAGCCCCGATCCCCGGACAGACCATCGTCTTCACCGGCCGGGCGGGCAACCTGCCGCTGTGCACCGCCGTGACCAATGCCAACGGCATCGCCAGTTGCACCGCCACCTTCAACCGGGGCTACGCCGGCAACATCCTGGCCATCGACTACCTCGTCATCTTCGGCTACACCGCCACCTTCACCCCGCCCGCCGGCTACACCGGTTCCGCTGCCAACGCCCGGATCGCGCTCGGCACCGTCTGACCAAGCACAACCGCGTCACAAGGCGGGGCAGGTATGGCGGATGCCGCCGTGCCTGCCCCGCCTTGCTCAACGGCCCAAACGCTCAGCTCACTTCGTCAGCGCGGCGCTGAAGTCCAGCCGCGATCTCGTCCCAATCAGGACCCCAATACATGAGATCGACGGCAGCCTCTCTAAGCAGCGCCGCGTCCTCCGGCCGTTGGAGGACGACGAGCCGATAGGCAAGGTTGCGGGCCCATACCGGTAGGGCCATCAGGTCGCGCTCGATCGAGTCGCGCAGCATTTCGAGGATGGCGTCGGCGTCGGCGAACGTCACCCGCTCGATGAAGCGGCGGGAGGCCGGGGACAGGTCCGAGACGGTTCCCGACTCGACTTCGTCGACCAGGGCTTGGGCCACCTGGTTCAGCTCTGACATGTGTGTGCTGTCCTGTTATTTGTGCAGCCAGTAGGTGGTCACCCGGTATGTGCCGTCCGGGGTCTGGTTCACCCTATAGGTGATGTCGTGGCCGCCCACGTTGATGGGTCGGTCGATGAAGGGGGGCGTTCCGCCGGCGCGCGGGACCGTGCCTCCGCCCTTCATGTAGCCGTAGGCGTCGGTGACGATGCCCTGCTCGACTTCGTCGGGGTTCAGGCCGGTGGTGTTGAGGTCGCCGCTGTGGGCGTGTTCTCCGCGCCAGGCGTGGCCGGTGTTGAACTGCCACGTGTCGTCGCCGACGTTCGCGGTGCGCTTGAGGTTTACCCCTTCACCCTTTTCGGTGTAGGGGCCGACCTTCGGGGCTTCGTCGGCGACCGCGTCGGCTTCTTCGCCGCACAGTCCCAGCGGGTCGCTGTAGGTCAGCGGGTTCGTGACGTAGGCGCGGTCGTTCGGGGCGGGTGCGAGGCCGAGGGGGTCGGGGGTGAGGTAGGACGCCGTGTCGGGGTCGTAGTACCGGTGCAGGTTGTAGTGCAGGCCGGTCTCGGCGTCGAAGTACTGCCCCTGGAAGCGGAGCGGACACTCGACGCCCGCGTCGGCGGCGGTGCCGACCGTCCGCCCGAACAGGCTGGTGGTCAGCCGCCAGGCGACGCGGCCGTCTGGGCCGACCAGTTCGGTCGGGGCACCGGACAGGTCGGCGACGACGGCGTGGAACGCCTCGTCGGACCAGGCCTGGTCCGAGGAGGCCCGCGAGCGGCTGCGCTGCGCCGCAGGCCGGAACGTCCCCGGGTCGTAGTCCCACGTGAGGGCGGTGACGCTCCCGTCGTGGCGGATCGATTCCTGCTCGGCCACCCGCAGCCCGTCCCAGACGAACCGGACCTGCTCGACCGGCTCGTCCGCGGTGCTGAACCGGGTCTTCGTGGTACGGCGGCCCAGCGGGTCGTAGCGGTAGCGCCATGTGTCGCCGTCCGGGGTGGCGGTCTCGACCAGCCGGTCCTGCGCGTCCCAGGTGTAGGACCAGACCCGCCGGCGGCCGTCGAGAGTGCGGCGGACGGTGCGGACCAAACGGCCGGCGGCGTCATGCTCGTAGCTCGTGCGGCCGGCAGTACGAATCAGAGTTCTGTCGATGTCGAACCCGTCCGGCCCGGCGCCGTCGGATCCGGTGTCGGCCGCCGCCAGGTTGCCGAGCGCGTCGTAGGCATAGCTCTCGCGCCAGTTCCCCGCCGACACCGCGGTCACCCGGCCGACGGGGTCCGAGGTGAAGCGCCGGGTGCCGCTGTGGCTGTCGCGGACCTCCAACGGCACCCCGTCGGCGCGCCAGCTCCAGTCCCGGCTGAACACGAGCGCCGTGACGTCGTCGTCCGGGGCCGCTCCGGCATCCGGTCGGTCGCCGTTCCACAACCGCTGCGACGTCAGCCGTCCGACACCGTCGAACTCGCGGGTGAGCCAGGCCTCGGCACCGACGGAGCGCTCCCGCTCGCGGCCCGAGGCGTCGAAGGAGAAGGCGAGCTGCCCGGCGCCGGCCATCAGCGCCGCGGGGCGTCCGGCGGCGTCGAACGACCACACAGACTCCGCACCCGCGGGGGTCGCGCGCGCGACCCGCCGACCGGAGAGGTCGTAGTCGTAGTGGACGGCACGGCCGTTCACCGACTCGACGAGCACCCGCCCGAGCGCGTCCCGCTCGTACTCGAGGGCTGATTCAGGTCCGCGGGCCGCGGTGAGCCGGCCGACCACGTCGTAGGCGAAGGAGTAGTCCCCGTCCGGGGTGCGGCGGCCGGTGACTCGGCCGCAGCTGTCGTATTCGAGGACGATGCGCTGACCGAGGCCCGTGATGCGGGCAGCGAGCCGGCCGGCGGCGTCGTGCTCGTAGGTCAGGGTGCGGCTGGTGAAGTCAGTCTCCCCGATCAGCCGACCGGCGGCATCGTAGGCATAGCGCCAGGTCGAGCCCGCCGGGTTGGTGACGGAGACGAGCCGCAGATCGCTGTCGTAGGCGAACTCGTACCGGACGCCGTCAGCACCGGTCCGCGCCATGATCCGGCCGAAGGGGCCCGGCTCGAACCGCGTCACCCCGCCGATCGGGTCGGTGGCCTCGACCAGGCGGCCCTCCGCGTCGTACGTCCAGGAGTCGCGGGCCCCGGTCGGAGCGAGCTGCCAGGTCCGACGGCCCTCGACGGTCCAGCCGTACTCGAAGCGCGCCCCCAGCGGGTCGCGCACAGCCACGGCACGACCGAACGCGTCGCGGACCGCGTGGGTCTTGGCCCCCAGCGGATCGGTGACGGCCAGCGGCAGGCCGGCGGCGTCGGTCTCGAAGCCGGTGACGGCGCCGAGCGGGTTGACGAGCGCGCGCGGCGCACCGTTCCCGGCGACCTCGTAGGACGTGACGGCACCGGCCGGGTCGGTGACGGCGACGAGGTTCCCCCGCTCGTCGTAGGCGCGCAGCCAGACGGCACCGTCCGCGGCGCGGACCGTGGTCGCCTGGTGGAAGGCGTTGTACGCGAACTCGGTGGCCGAGCCGTCGGGGCCGGTGACGCGGACGGCGTCGCCGCGCTCGTCACGCTCGTAGGTCGTGCGATTGCCCAACGCGTCGGTGTGCGCCAGCAAGCGGCCGAACCGGTCGCGCTCGGTCAGGATGGTGCTGCCGAGCGGGTCCGTTTCGGCGACGACGTGGCCGTAGTCGCTGTAGCGGAAAGTCGTGGTGTTGCCGAGGGCCGAGGTGTGGACGGTGGTGCGGCGTTCGTCGTCGTACGCGAAGGAGCCGGACATGAAGCCGCCGTCGCCGCTGGTGCGTACGACGCGCCCGATCTCGTCGTACTGATATCCGTAGCGGTATCCGACGCGGTCGACCCACCCGATGACGCGGTTGGCATCGTCCCATTCGTAGTCGTACGGGATTCCGGACGAGTCGATCACACCCGTCAGGCGTCCGCGGTCGTCGTAGCGGTACTGCTTGACGACGATGCCGTGCTCGGTGCCGTCGAGAAGGCGGATCCCGATGACCCGCGGCCCCGCCGCCGTCGCCGCCGTGTCGATGCCGACGCTGTAGCCCGGGTGCTCCACGGCGACCGGCACGCCGAATTCGTCGCGATGGATGGCGACGCGGTTGCCGTTGCGGTCCGATATCGCCGTCAGATCGCGGATCTCGCCGAGGTCACCGCGGTGGTGCACGGTTGCGAAGTGCCTGGTGTGGCCGGTCCACGGATCGGTGATGCGGATCTCGTCGGTCGCGCGGTCCCAGGACAGCGGCCACCTGGCCCCGCGCTCCGCCACGACCTGCTCGCCGGCGGCCGGTATCGGGTAGTCGAGGCGCTGGGCGTCGTCGCCGGCGAAGTGGATCCCGGCCTCGTTGATCGATATGCGCTGGTCCAGCGTGCTCGACCATCCCGGGCCGAACAGGTGGCCGGTGGTGTAGCCGGAACAGTAGGCACGGCGCAGCACCACGGGCAGCACGCCGGGCAGCTTCAGGTCGGTCTCGTCGGTGAGCATCCACCCTGAGACCACATCGATGGGGTCGTCCTTGCACACCGAGGGGCCGTTGCCCTCGGCGGTGCGCGCTTCGGCTCCGACCGTGTCCTCAGCGCCTTCCTCGGCCTCCCTGCCGAGCTTGCCCATCACCTTGCCGCCGAGCGAGCCGAGGGCCTTGCCGCCGAGGAACGTCAGGCCGAGCATGCCGGCGCCCATGAGGGCGTCGCCCCAGTGGCCTTGCATGGCGTCGCCGGCGATCTGCATGCCGGTGCCGACCAGGGCGATGATGTTGTCGGCTTCGGCAAGGGCGGCAGTGATGACGTCGACACCGGGGATCCAGGAGGTGGCCAGGGCCAGCACGTCCAGGAACGGTGCGAGGTCGTTGGCGATCTCGGCGATTTTGCCGCCCCACTCGGACAGGTCCTCGGCGACGTGGTCCCACCAGGACTTGTTGTGGATGCCATCGCCTTGGGCCTTACCGAGGGCACTCGCGCAGGTTTTGGCCGCGTTGATGCGGTCGTTGTAGGCGTCGTTGGCCTGCTTGGTCAGAGCGGCCATCTTGGCTTTGGCGTTGTTCAGGTTGGTCTGTGCGGTGTCATGCGCGGTTTGCGCATCGGTGACAGTCTTCTGATTCGGATTGGCGGCCTGGTTCTGCTGAGCTGTCTTCAAATCGGATGCCGCGTTGTTGGCGGTGCTGGTGGCTCGTTGCAGATCGGCGTGCGCGTCTTGGGCCTGGCGCAAGGCCGTGTCGGCTTTGGTCTGCGCGGCCTGAAGCTGCGGCGCATAGGCCGACAGCGCATCGGAAGCCTCGCTGTAGGACGTGTACAGCTTCTGCAACCGCCCCGGCAGCGGACCGTACTGGTTCTTGAACGCATCAGCGGTCTGACCTATCCACTGCATCGCAGCAGTGTCAGAACCGAACGAGTTCAGGCTGCGGTAAGCAGCTTCCACATCATGGGCGAAGTCCCCAAACTGCTTCGCCAAAGCTTGAACCGACTCCACCACACCAGGCGTCGGATCCCCATCCAACCCCAGAATGTCCCAACCAGACGGACGCACCATAAATGAAACCCTCCCCGTGTCACACCAGTTGAGCGCACAGCTATGACAACGTCCTGTCGTATCCGCGTGCGGCCCGGACGGAGTCTACTCAGACGTACCGGTGCCCGGTGATCTCCCACTGGCTCCGCCGTCGCGCGAAAACACCCCCTGAGCTGTGGAATTCCAGCTCAGGGGGTGTTTTCGCGGCGACCTCAGCGCATGGGGGCGTAGGGCCGCATCATCTCGTTGTCCTCATGGTCGATGATGTGGCAGTGCCAGACGTAGCCCGGCCCCACGGTCGGGTCGAAGGGGAAACGGTTCTCTCCCGGTACGACGGCGCCGACCGGGGTGCCGGTGGGCGCCCAGCGGGCGATCACCCTGGTCACCTGTCCCGGCTGGACGTTGACCGTGTCCTTCCAGCCTGCTTCGTTCGGGTCCGGGGGGATGACCGGCCCGCTCAGGAAGGGGCCGAAGGCCAGGTTGCCGCCGAGGGCTCCGTCCGTGTTCGGTGTGAGGTAGTCGCGGGGCGAGCCGTAGCCGGGGATGATCGTGCCCGGCCCGTAGCTGACTTCGCCCAGTGTGCCGTCGCACTTCTGGCCCTCGAAGGTCCCGCCGGGGAACTCCTTGCCCCAGGCGGTGCGGTAGTCGCGGACCTTGAGGTCCTGCCGGCTGACGAGCTGGAACTGGACCAGATGGATGTGGATCGGGTGCGCGAGCATCGAGGCGTTGAGGATCTCCCAGACCTCGGTGGCCCCCACCCGCGGCCGCTCGGTCAGCCACAGGCCTTGGCCGTATGCGTCGGGCTGCGAGCCTGAGACCGGGGTGCTGGTGCCGGAACGCAGGCCGGTGAAAGAACTGTTGTTGACCAGTGCGATGAGTGTTCCGCGACCGCCCGGCGGCGGGACGCACGGCAGCGTGACCTGCTCGCTGAGCAAGAGCTGGCGCTTGGCGTCCACCGGCAGACCCCGGACCACGCTTCCGCGTTCGGGGTCGGCGAGCCGGGCGATGGGCATCGGCCGGCCGGGGCCGCCGCGCAGCGGTTTGCAGTGCGCCGGGTTGTACGTGGTGTCCCGTCCCTTGAGCGGGAGACACACCTCGATCCGCATGATCTGGCCGTCCAGGTTCGGGTCCGGCAGCACACCGCGCGGGTAGGAGTGGACCGCGTTGTTCGTCAGGATCAGCGAGCAGCCCTCGAGCCCGGAGAAGTCGATGATCAGGTCGGCACGCTCTGCCGGAGCGAGCACGAGCCGTTTCGCGTCCTGCCGGTGGGGCGCGTTCAGTTCCACCGGCCTGTCGAGCAGTCCGCCGTCGGTGCCGATCTGCCAGAACGGCACTGCGGACGGCGCGTAGTGGCGACCCGCGTTGGCCGCCTCCGTGAGGTTCATCGACAGATACCGGCCGTTGCATCCGTTCAGGACGCGGAAGCGATAGCGGCGCGGCTCGACGGCGAGCACCGGCCAGGTGCGGCCGTTGACGACCATTGCGTCGCCGAGGTACGCCGGGGTCCAGTACGGATGAGCGGCGGGGTTGGGCGGAGGTCCGACCAGGGCTTCCGCGGCGGGGTTCGAGCCGTCGGGGAAGAGCAGCTGGCCGTTGGTGTCGAACTGCCGGTCCTGGATCGCGATCTCGATCTCGTACGGGTCGGCGGGCAGCCGGAGCGGGTTGTCCGGAAGGCCTGTGTCGTATTCGTCGCGCACCAGGTAGAACGCGGCGAGGCCGGCGTACACGTTGAGCCCGGTGACGCCGAGGGCGTGATCGTGGAACCACAGCGTGCAGGAGGGCTGTTCGTTCGGGTACAGGTAGACGGCCTCGTTCGGCGCCGCCCAGCCGAACGTGGCGTAGCCGGGACCGCGCCGGCCGTCCGCGGTGAACCAGCCCTGCGGCCCACCGTCGGCGCCGGAGGGCACCTCGCCGCCGTGCAGGTGCGCGACGGCCGGGATCGGACCGCGGTACGGCGTGAAGGAACCCATCTGGTTCAGCGGGTCGGCCCAGTGGATCGTCTGGTCGACCGTGAGCAGCGGGGCCACTCGGGAACCGCAGTCGACACCCGGCAGCCGATTGACGTAGCGGACCGTGGTGGGCCGCCCCGCCAAAGCCTCGACGGTGAACCCCGGCCAACTCGCCGGCCGGTCCGCCACCTGATAGCCCCAGACCCAAGTGCCTTCCGAATACGCACTCGGATACATCGAGGGCGGGAGCACCTGCTGCGCGAACTCGACGAACGCGGTCGTCATCGAAGCGGCACGGACCCGCTGCCCACTGAAGGTGGCGAGGTCGGTGACGTATTTGGGGATGCTGGCCCCGGGCAATGGTGCCTGCGGCCGCAGCACCGACGCGGAAGCAGGCGCCGGGCTGATCAGAGTATCGAAGGCGGTCGCGGCAGCAACGCCGGCGCCTCCTGCGACGAGCAGCCCTCGACGGCTCAGCTGCGCTGGGATATACGGGCCACCGGAGATTTCATCCGACATGGCGGGCCTTCCTCGGACGTTCCGGCACCGCCCGCCGGCTATGCCGCAGCAGGCTTATACCGGCGACAACCCTTTTTTATGCGGACATTGACAGCGCGTAGCATATTGCGCACGGATACGTGTCTCCGGCATCTCCGTGCGCGGCGTGGCGTCCGCGCTTTGTCGTGGCACGAGGGAGTCGGAACGACGTCCAGAAGTGCCCCTGAGCTGCGGAACCGCAGGCCAGGGGCGGCTGGTGTCAGACAAGACGAGCGCGCAGCCATTCGGCCATCAGCGCGACGACCTCGGGCAGTTTGGACGCCGCGCAGTGGCCGGTGTCCGGGATGAGGTGCACCTCGGTGTCGCGGCGGCCTTCGAACACCAGCGTGTCCTCGCGGACCACGTGGACGTCGTCCGCGCCGTTGACGACGAGCATCGGGCAGTTCGCGTCCTGGGACAGCAGGTCGGTGCGGTCGAAGGGCTTGACCGCGGCCATGAGCTGCTCCAGGGTCGGGATCGCGTCGAAGCCGAAGGCGTTGCCGGCGATGTCGCGCATCCCGAACATCAGGTGCTCGAAGTTGGCGGGGGTGAACGACGCCACCATCGGCCCGCCGAGGTCGATCGCCGCGTCCACCACGCCGCGCAGCCCGGAGGACCCGGACAGGTTCGCGCCGAAGGAGAAGCCGGCGTGCGCGACGCGGCCGTCGCCCAGTTCGCGGGCCGCGGCGATGAGGCCGTCGATCACGTCCAGGGCGTGCCCGTCCAGCGGGGCCGCGGTCTCGCCGGTTCCCGGGTGGTCGAACGCCATGACCGCCACGTCCGCCGTCTGTACGAAGGCCACCGCCATCGCGTGCATGTCCACCTTCCAGGTGTCCAGGCCGCCGCTGAGGATGACGACCGGGCGCGCGGAGCGTTCGGCGGACGCGGACAGGATGTGGACCGGCACCGGGGTCGTGCCGCCGAGGTACGGGATGTCCAGGACGCGGCGTTCGAAGGCCACCGGGAACGTCGGCGCGGCCTTGGCGTACTGCTCGATCTGAAGCGTCATGGCCTGCCGCTTGGCCTCGTCGGCCAGTGTCGGGAACCTGGCCACGCCGAAGGCCAGGGCGGACAGGTAGTGCTCGCCGGCGTCGGCGTAGCGTGCGGCCAGGTCGGAGAACTCGCGGGTCCAGCCGCCGGGCTGGTCCGACCACACGTCGCCGACCCGGGACATCGCCTCGTCCAGATCGGCGGCGGGGAGGCCCTGGTTGACGAACTGGGGGCGGCGCTCGCCGTAGAGGGCGGCGGCGTCCACCGGGAACTCGTAGCTCATAAGGGTCCTTAGGTATGGATCGGCGCCAGCCATCGCGGCCGGCGCTCGTCACCCATGGTCGGCGCGGCGTATACCGACGCGGTCCTGACGAGATACCTGACGAATCCCCGTCGTGGTCGCCGAGTCAGTGACCGGTCAGCACCAGACCAGAGGCTGCTCGACGTCCCGGTCGATCCCCATCGCCGCGAAGTGGTCGGACGCCTCGGCCCGATGCGTCCGGGCGCTGCCGTGTTCGCCGAGGCCGTCCTCGGCGGCGGCCAGACCTTGCAGGGCCACAGCGACGCCGCTGCGGAGCTCCAGATCGGTCGCGCGGGTGAGAGCGTCCCGGTGGTCGCGTGCGGCCTCCGCGTACTCAGCACGATCACGCGCTGACGCCCCGAGCAGGTTCAGGATGCTCACGGCCACATAAGGGAAGATGGCGCCGCGAAGACATTCGCGGGCCCGTCCCGACCACTCGCGGGCCTCGCGGTGGGCACCGAGCATTTGGTGGATGCGAGCCAGGCGCGCCATGACGATCGGCCGGTGGACTTCGGCGCCCGTGTGCTCCACAAGCGCGTACGCCTCAATGAAATGGTCGCGCGCCGCCTCCCATCGCCCGAGCCCGACCTCGGCGTTGCCGATGTTGAGCAGGGCCAGGGGCTCCGAGTGCCAGCCGCCGATGCTCTTGTAGACCTCCAGCGCCTCGGTGGCTGTCGCCAGGCTTCCTGCGAAGTCGCCGACCGCCTCCTGGGCGGAGGCCAGATTCACCAGTGCGAGGGCTAGCGCCTCGCGTTTTTTGGACCCGGCGAGGAATTCGATCGCCTGCCGGTACTCCCGCATGGCCCGCGGGTAGTCCCCGAGTATCTTCGAGAAGAGGCCGAGCTTCGACAGGTAGAGCGCCTGATCCACGGGGTTTCCGCTCTGTTCTGCGAGACGCAGCGCTTCCTCCATCAGGAGGTGTCCGGCCCTGGTGCGTCCGACGGTGTAGTACGCGCCGGATACCAAGGAGGCCGCGTGGGCGACCAGGGCCGGGTCGCCGTCCCGTCGGACCAGGATGAGCATGGATTCGCAGGCCACCGTCCACTTGGCGTGGTCGTGTCCGCGCTTCAGATGGTGGTTGGCTGCCATGTTGAACAGGGCCATGCCCTCCTGGCACAGACCGTGTTCCCCGGCCATGACGGCGGCGGCCGTGATGTTCGCGTGGTCGCGCTCAAGCCACGCCGATGCCGCCTCGCCGTCTTCGAAGACCGGCCGCGGGCATGCGGAGGGCTCGGAGGGCTCGGAGGGCTCGGAGGGCTCGGAGAGTCTGGAGACGATGAACTCACTGCCCGGGAACAGCAGATCGACGGCGGCCATGCCCCAGCGCAGGTAGTGGTCGGCCAGCCGCCACAGGGCGTCGGTGTCACGGTCCTCATCCGGCGACGGCAGTGATCGCGCGACGTCGCGGACCAGGTCGTGGAACGCGTACCGGCCGGCGGCGTGCTGCTCCAGCAGGTTGACGTCCACCAGGAGTTCCAGGCACCGCTCGGCCCGCGCGACCGGTGAGCCGAACAGCGCCGCCGCGGACTCGGCGTCGAAGTCGTGGCCGGGGAACAGCCCGAGCAGGCGGAACGCTTCGCGGGCTTCGGGGTCCATCACCTCGTGGGAGAGACGGATACTCGCCGCCACGCTGCGCTGGCCGGCGGACAGCTCGCCCAGGCGCAGGGAGTCGCGGCTCAGCCGGTCGGCCAGGTAACGCACGTTCCACAGGGGCCGGTCGGCGAGGCGGCTGGCCGCGATGCGGAGCGCCAGCGGGAGTCCTCCGCATTGTTCGACCAGGGCCGACAGCGCCTCGGGGTCGTCGTCGGTCCGGTGCCGGCCGGCGATCCTGGCGACCAGCGACCTGCTGTCCTGTGCGCTCAGCGCGCCCAGCGGCACAACCCGGGCCCCGTCCACCCCGGCCAGGCGCACCCGGCTGGTGGCCAGCACCAGACAGCCCGGGGAGCCCGGGAGCAGCGGTCGTAGGTGCTCGGCGTCGGCGGCGTTGTCCAACAGGAGCAGGATCCTGAGGTTCGCGGTGGTGATCCGCCACAGTGCGGTGCGACCGGGAAGGTCGGTCGGGATGTCGGCGGCCGGAACGCCCAGGCCGCGCAGCAGTATCACCAACGCGCTGCTGGTATCGAGCCGCTCGCGGCCGGCGGTGAACGCGCCGAGGTCGAGGTAGAGCTGGCCGTCCGGGAAGCGCTCGGCCAGCCGGTGCGCGGCGTGCACGGCCAGCGTGGTCTTGCCGGAGCCGCCCATGCCCTCGATCAGGAAGATGCGCACGGCCGATTCGAAGCCGGGGTCCTCTATCAGCTCCTTGAGTTCGGCGGCACGCCCGGTGAAGTCGGGCAGGTCGTACGGAAGCGAGCACGGCGCCGGGCGGTGGGATCGGCCGACGGAGACATCCGGACCGCCTCGAAGGATGTCCTGATGAAGCGCCTGCAACTCCGGCCCGGGATCGACACCGAGCTCGTCTGCCAGTACGGCGCGGACGCGCTGATACTCCTCGAGCGCCTCGGCCTGTCGGCCGCCGCGGCACAAGGCGGTCATCAGCTGGCCGCGCAGCCGCTCGCGCAGGGGGTGCTCACCGACCAGCTGCCGCAGCTCGCCGACCAGCTCGGACGATGCTCCCAGCTCCAGCCGCAAGGCCAGGAGATCCTCCACCGCGATGAGACGCTGCTCGGCCAAACCGGCGGCCCATGCGTCGAACGCCCTACCCTGGACCGGGATCGGGCCCCGCCACAGATCGACCGCTTCCCGCAGCAACTCCGCGGCTGCCGGCGTCCGAGCCGCCCGGGACCGGGCGAGCAGATCCACGAACCGCGCCGCATCCACGTTCGAGCCGGCCACCGCCAGCTGGTAGCCGGCCCCGACCGTCCGGAGCACACCGGCCCCGCCGGGGATCCGCCGGCGCAGATCGGCGACCATCTTCCGGATCTGGTGCACGGCCGTGGCGGGAGGGTCGTCATCCCAGACCGCGGCGACCAGGTCGGCCAACGACACGGCCCGTCCGGCCGCCACCGTCATCGCGACGACCAGCCGCTCCTGCATCGCCCCGCCGAGGGGGACCCGCTGCGCGCCCCACCGGCATTCGGTGGGTCCGAGTACTGCGATGGACAGGTCCGAGTCGCCAGGCCCCATCGGTACCCCCTGTGTTCGAACGGCGCCTTCAGTGATTGTAAGGAGCGGAGGGGGTCGAGCGACGTGGAGCCGCCGCAGCCGCCATCACCCGACTGGGTGCCGCACGGTTGCCGTTCATGATCGGCGGACGCATGGTGCGGAGGAGGCGGATGATCGCGCGGGTGCCCAACCAGCTACGGAGTGGACATGAGCTCGGCTTTCGCCGTTTCTGCAGATGTGATGGGGGTCAGGCCGCCAGGTCCAGTCCTGCTTGGGCCCAGGCGTGCTGGACCTCGCGGATTTCGGT
>NZ_JBGCCT010000051.1 GCF_041260665.1 Catenulispora sp. GP43
CCACACGTGCTCGATGCGGGCAGCACCGTGCAGGCACATTTTCGCGCCGACCCAACGGCGCGGCAACGCGCCATCCCTACTCGCTCCGGGGATGGGGGGTCGCGCTGGCTGCTGCCGGTCGCTGCTTGTGGTCGCCTTCGTCCCGGATTCCCCGTCACATCGTCGCCCGGAGGGAACTAGCCCGTCTGACCGGTGTCAAGCCGGATCACACGCTGCTGTGGTCGGGCTGCGTGCGGCTTGACACCGGTCAGACGGGCTAGTTGTGCAAGCACCGCCGACGCGACGGGGAATCCGGGACAACCCCGGCCTGTGGTGTGGACGGGGTCCACTCCGGGACGCACACGCGGCGGCCGTGACTGGCGAGCCTAGAGTGCGGGAACCGTTCCCACAGGTGGGTTTGTCCCGGATTCCCCGTCGCGTCGGCGGGCGTAGCCAAGCTGACCGGGCCCGTGGTGTCAAGCCGCACGTCACAGCACCACAGCAGCGTGTGATCCGGCTTGATACCACGGGCCCGGTCTGCTTCCGTTAGGCGACGATGCGACGGGGAATCCGGGACGAAGGCGACCACAAGCAGCGACCGGCAGCAGCCAGCGCGACCCCCCATCCCCGGAGCGAGGCCGCTCGCCGCGCAGGCGCCGCCGGAGGCGCTCTTGACTGTGGTTTTTGACTGTCGCCGTAAACCCGACCACCTGCCCACACCACCGCCGCCGTCACGCGACCAGACCCACCACCCAACCCGCGCCACCAACGGGTCCCGTAAACCATGCGCGAAGCCGTAAAAAGCTCCTAAAACCCACCACTTAACCGCATCGCACCACCCGCAACCCGCCACCCGCCACCCGCCACCCGCCACCCGCCACCCGCAGATAACTCACAAGCGCCGCTAACTCACCAGCGCCCCTTCCCGCGTGCGCTCAGCTGATCCAGTCGCACAGCGCGGCGGTGGCGAGCATCCGGACGCCGACCGCGATCGCGCCCTCGTCGGCCACGAACGTCCCCTGATGCAGATCGCGCACGGCCTTCTCGCCGGGGGTGCGCACGCCGAGCCGGGCCATCGCGCCGGGCACCCGCTGCAGGTACCAGGCGAAGTCCTCGCCGCCGAGCGACTGCGGGGTGCTGACCACCGCGTCGCCGCCCAGGGCCCGGGAGGCCGCGGTGCGGAGCAGGGCCACCGACTCGGCCTCGTTCACCACCGGGGGCACGCCCTGCACGTAGTCCAGGGTGTGCTTGACGCCGAACTTCGCGGCGATCGCGTCGACGAGCTCGTGCACCACGTCCGGGGCCTGGTTCCAGGCGTCCTGGTCCAGGGTGCGGATGGTGCCCCGGGCCGAGCCGCTGCCCGGGATCGCGTTCGGCGCGCTGCCGGCCGCGATCTGGCCCCAGACCAGGGACAGGCCGGCGCGCGGGTCGATGCGCCGGGACAGCGCCGCCGGGACCTCGGCCACGATCGAGGCCAGGGCGTAGACCAGGTCGGCGGTCAGGTGCGGCCGGGAGGTGTGGCCGCCGGGGCCGTCCAGGGTCAGCGAGACCATGTCGCAGGCCGCGGTCAGGGCGCCGGTGCGCAGGCCCACCTGGCCGGCGTCCAGCTTCGGGTCGCAGTGGATGGACAGGATCTTGCTGACCCCGTAGAGCGCGCCCTCGGCCACCATGTCCAGCGCGCCGCCGGGCATGACCTCCTCGGCGGGCTGGAAGATCAGCCGCACCGGCCGGGTCAGCCGCCCGGCGCGCGCCAGTTCGGCCAGGGTCAGGCCGGCGCCCAGGACCACCGCGGTGTGCACGTCGTGGCCGCAGGCGTGCATGACACCCGGGACCCGCGAGCGGAACTCGAGCTCGTTGTTCTCCTCGACCGGCAGCGCGTCGATGTCGGCCCGGAAAGCCAGGAAGGGCAGCTTCTCGCTGCCCGCCGGGACGATGTCGCAGACCAGTCCGGTCCCGACGCCGCGCACCCGCGGCGCGAGCCCGGCCCGCTCCAGCCGGGCCGCGATGGCCGCGGTGGTCCGGAACTCGGCACGGCTCAGCTCGGGGTTGGCATGGAGGTCCCGTCGGAACAGGACCAGCTCTGGCACGAGGTGGCCCGCCACGTCGAGCACGTCCGAGACGTGCGCGTGCTGATCCGATGCGGGGGCCGAGTCGCTCGCGACCGGCGCTTCGTGAGCCTGGTCCATTGCCCAAGGGTAGGCCCGCGACCGGCGACTGTGGGGGCGGTCTGTCAAATGATGCGCTGATCGGGTGAAGAAGATCGCGATTTTCTGACCCGATAGGAGGATTGCGCCATGGCCCACATGGGTAGGAACGCGTTTCTCCGACCCGGGCGTGTCAGGGTGACGGATTGTGAAGACCCGCAGGCCCGCCCGACTGCCGAGCCCACGGCTGCCGCTGCCCGGCGCCCGCCGCGCGATCCAGGCCTACGCCTCCGCCCCGAGCGCCCCCGCCGGCGGCACGATGGAGTTCCGCGTCTCGGTGCCCAGCGGCGCCGCGTGCTCGGTCGCCGTGCGCCGCATCGGGACGCCGGTGCCGACCCCCGCGGTGCGCTTCGTCGGAGAGGACCAGGACGGGGCCGCGCTGACGTGGGTGCGGGTGACGGCGGCGAAGGGGGGCCCCGGCGGCCGTCTCGACGCCAGGTTCGGCGACTGGCCCGAGGGCGCGGGTGGCGGATGGCGGTCGACGCGCGAGGGGTTCGGCCACGGCGAGGCGAGCGGCGGGGACGTTGAGGGTGAGGCGGTCGGCGACGACGAGCGGAAGCCGACGCGCGACGATTTCGACAGCAGCGACGGCGAGGCGAGCGGCGGCGGACGGTGGCCGGGCCGCGACGGCAGCGGTGGCGGGGCGGGCGGCAGCGGCAGCGGTGGCGGTGGCAGCGCGAGCGAGGCGGCCGGCGGCGGGTTTTCGTCGGCGGGCGAGGATTTCGGCGGCGGTGGCGCGGGCGAGGCGGCTCGCGGCAGCCGGTCGCTGGACCGCGATGGCACCAATGGCGACAAGGGCTGGACAACCGGCGGTGGCGGCGCGGGCAGGGCGACCGGCGGCACCCACTGGTCGGACCGCGATGCCGTCGGCGGCATCGGCTCCGGCAGCATCAGCTCCGGCGGCATCGGCTCCGGCGGCATTGGCTCCGGCGGCCCGGCCGGCGACCTGGGTGTCCCCCTCACCTGGTGCGACTGGGAGCCCTCACTCCTGCTCGACATCCCCGAGTCCTGGCCGCCGGGCCTGTATGTCGCGCGCTTCACCGTCGAGGCGCCGCTGCTGTCCGTCATGGCGTTGCGCGGGCGCAGCGCGTACGTGCCCTTCGTCGTGCGCGGGCCGCTGGCGGCGGGCTTCCCGACGCTGGTGGTGCTCCCGTTCGCGGCGTACATCGCCGCCAATCCGTGGCCGATCGCCGATGTGCGGCGGGCCCGCGCGCTCTCGCTCGACCGGCCGTTCGCGGGCAACGGGCTGCCCGCCGGGTTCGCCGCCGACGCCGCGTTCGTCGAGCCGCTGACCGCCACCGACTTCGCCACCAGCCTGGACCTGCACGCCGGCCTCGTCGATCCGGCCGCCTATCGCAAAGTGCTGTTCCGCGCGGACCTGTGGTCGCCGCGGATGCGGGCCGCCATCGCCGACGCGTCGCTGCACGGCACCGACGTCGGCGGTCTCGACGGCGTGCCGCCGGCCTCGATCGACTTCGCGCCGGGGCCCGACGGCCGGGATGACAGGATCTTGATTCGGTACTGAAGCGGGAGCCAGAACCAGTCCCGTGCCGACAGTTCCCCTACTCCCCCAGCATCCGCGCCAACAGGTTCGCGGTCGCGCGCTGGATCCGCGAGTCGGCGATCCCGTGCGCGGACAACCCCTTCGCCCAGTGGAACGTGCCGCCGTCGAAGACCAGCCCGCCGGCCGCCGTCTGGTGCACCACGGTGTGCTGCATCCGCGGCTGCCCCTGCCCGGTGTACGGCGAGGCCGCCAGGATCTCGACGCCGTCAGGGCTCGGAATCCACGGCTGCACCTGGTCGCACTCGCCCCACAGCAGCTCCGGGATCTGCTCCCCGTTCCGGACCCCGGTGCCCTCCCAGAACCAGTGGCCCGCGTTGTCCACCACCAGCGGCGCGGTCCCCTTCAGCGTCGACACGTACTGCGCGCCGAGCACCTCCTGCTCCGGCCGTCCCGTCTGCCGCCACTGCGCGGTGCGCTCGTTCGGCGACGACGCGCCGGGGTCGGGGCGGTTCTTGTAGCAGACGACCGTCCGGCCCCCGTCCTCCAACCGGATACGCCAGTACACGTTGTTCGCCGCCAGGAAAGCCACATGCGCGCCGTTGGCGATCGCCTTGTCGAGCGCGTCGCGCATCGGCGCCGACCAGTACTCGTCGTGCCCGGGGAAGATCAGGGCCTTGTGACGCGTCGGGTCCACGGTCCCGTCGTGCAGGTTCGCGCTGTCGGCGTAGCCGATGCTCCTGCCGTGCTCGGCGGCCCAGATCTCGACCCACTTGGCGAACGCCGTGTCCAGGTCGAAGTTCGCCGGCAGCCCGGTGACGTGGTACGGCCGCTCGAAGCTGACCTTCGTCGCGGCCTTGCCCTCGGTGTGGATCTTGCCGTCTTCCCAGGCGTAGTACAGGCTCGCGCCGGTCTTCTTGTCCTTGGGGTACTCGTTGTACGCCTGGTACGTCGGGAACGGCAGCGCGACCAGGATGTCGTGGCTCCCCGCGTCGTCGCGCACCACGAAGGGGACGCACGTCTGCAAGCCGTCCTCGGTCCGCAGCTTCGCGACGTGGATCCCGCTGCGCCAGTCGGCCGGCACGTCCAGGTGCCAGCTCGGCGTCCAGGAACAGGTGATGGTGCGGGTGACCAGATCGAGGGCCGACCACTCCTGCGTCACACCGTCCAGCCCCTCGGTCTTCAGGACGCTGACATCCTCGGCCCCGACCCGGAACACCTCGACGGTGTACGGCTGTGGCGGGTTCACCGACACCATGAAGTCGATCCCCGCGCCGAGGTTGACGCTGTTCGCCGACGCGTAGACCCGGACGCGGCCCTCGACGTCGCTGCTGGCGCAGGTGCCGCCGGACTTCGGCGACCAGACCGGCTCCCCGGCGGCGGCGACGTTCTCGGCCGATGCGATGTCGCGCGACGGCGGGACGGGGTGCCCGGGGTTATAGGGCTTGGCCCGGAACATCCCGGTGACCTCGCGCTTGGCCTTGGCCGCTACGCGCCGGCCGTACTTGCCGAACCCCATGCTGACACCCATTGACGCCGCCGATCGGAACGCTCTGCCGTGATCCCCGATCTGCGCTCGCAGATCTGCCACCATGGTAGTGCGGTCTCAGGTCAGTCGAGTTGGCCTGAGACCGCGCTGGGTGTGTCGCCCGATCACTTCTCGGCGGTCGGGCTCGGCACCGAGGTGCCGCCCGTCATGCCTTTGTACCGCTGGGTTCCGAGCACACGGCCGTGGGCGTCGTAGACCGTGATATCCGCGTTTTTGTAGGCCAGCGCCGACTGCGGCACCATCACCACGTAGTAGTCGTTCTGCTCCCCCGGAACCTCGATGACCGGCTGCTTGCCGGAGGTCCAGCCGTCGAGGTCCACGCTCATGTACGCCACGTCCGTGCCGTCGATCCGGCCTTCCATGTAGGCGGGCGTGTTCACCGGGTTGCTGCCGGGAAGAGAGCTACTGGCGAACCGCCCCAGCATCCTGGTGATCGAGCCGTCGTCGGTCGGGTTGCACCCGCCGCCCGCCAGGAACCCGCCGGTGTGGTCGCCCGGCGCGCCGTCGCCCCACTGCAGTCCGGTGAAGTCACACTCGATGGTCCCGTGCTTGCCCCAGTTCGCCGCGTACGGCAGGTGCGGCCGCGAACTGGGGTCGCCCATGACGTTCGCCGGTTCGGGACCCGCCACCACGTAGCGGTCACGGACCAGCCGCCAGTGCTGCCCGTCCTGGGTCCCGCTCGCCAGCACCACGACGCTGTCGTTCGGCAGCGCGGGGTTCCCCTTCCCGGGCCCGGGCAGCGGCGTGGGCACGACGATCGGCGGCGGGTTGGCCGCGTCCTTCGCCTTCGATGTCGGGCTCGAGGCCGCGCTCACCGCCGCACCCTTCGCGGGGTGGCCGCCGGCGAAGACCGCCAGCGAGGCGACCGGCAGGACCGCCAGCGCCGCCACCCCGGACGTCACCGCCAGCCGGCGCCTCGTCCGCCGCACCGCGCCGTCCCGCATGACGTCCGCGATCGGCGAGGCGCCGATCACCAGTCCCGAGACCTCCTCGTCGAACGCGCCGTGCAGTTCCCCGCGCTCTGACTCGTCGTTCATTCCGCATCCTTCCTTCCGGATTCCGCCAGTACCGACCCGGGATCGACGAGAGCGGCGCTGTTCCGCAGCCGCGCCAGCGCCTTCGAGGCCTGGCTCTTGACCGTCCCGGTCGAGCAGCCCAGCACCGCGGCGACCTCCCGTTCGGAGAGGTCCTCCCAGTACCGCAGCACCACCACGGCCCGCTGGCGCGGCGGCAGTTCGGCCAGCGCCGCCATCACCGCGGACCGCTGGGCGAGCGGCTCGTGCGGGATGTGCGAGCGCCCGTCCTGGGGCGCCGCGACCAGGTGCTCGGCCACCCGCCGTTTCCGGAACCGTCCGGAGTTGGCGTTGACCAGCACCCGCCGCACGTAGGCGTCGACGTCGTCGGCCCGCCGCACCCGGCGCCACGACGCGTAGACCCGCGTCAGCGCGGTCTGCGCCAGGTCCTCGGCCAGGAACCGGTCTCCCGTCAGCAGATAAGCCGTCCGTACGAGCACCGGCCACCGCGCCGCCATGTAGGCCTGGAACTCGGTGTCGGCGTCGGCCTTGTTGTCCGTGCCGCTCTCGGGCATCACGACCCCCTTCCGCCCTACCTAGAGCACGGGGCGGCCGAGGGAGGTTGCCCCGATCCGAGGTCCCCGTACACAAAAGACCGCCCCGTTCGCGGGGGTACCGGCCATCGGCGGTACCCCCGCGAACGGGGCGGCGGGGTCCGGCGCCTAGAAGGCGTCCGCCGGCACGTACGTCCCCCACACCGCCCGCAGCGCGTGGCTGACCTCGCCGCCGGTGGCCCGCGCGGCCAGCGCCTCGCGCATCGGGTACAGCACGTTCTCGGTGTCCGATTCCGCGGCGCGCTTCATCGCGTCCAGGGCCTTCGTCACGGCGCCGTTGTCCCGCTCGGCGCGCAGCTTCACCAGGCGCTCGGCCTGCTGGGCCTCGATCGCGGGGTCGACGCGCAGCGGCTCGTAGGGCTCCTCGACGTCGATCGTGTACTTGTTGACGCCGACGACGGTGCGCTTCCCGCTGTCGATCTCCTGGGTGATCTGGTACGCCGAGCGCTCGATCTCCTGCTTCTGGAAGCCGGCCTCGATGCCCGCGACGGCGCCGCCGTAGTCCTCGACCCGGGCCATCAGCTCCAGGGCCGCGGTCTCGACCTCGTCGGTCATGGCCTCGATGGCGTAGGAGCCGGCCAGCGGGTCGACGGTCTTGGTGACGTCGGACTCGTAGGCGATCACCTGCTGGGTGCGCAACGCGAGGCGGGCGGCCTTCTCCGTCGGCAGGGCGATGGCCTCGTCGAAGGAGTTGGTGTGCAGGGACTGGGTGCCGCCGAGCACCGCGCCGAGGCCCTGCAGGGCCACCCGGACCAGGTTGACCTCCGGCTGCTGCGCCGTGAGCTGGACGCCGGCGGTCTGGGTGTGGAAGCGCAGCATCTGCGACTTGGGGTTCTTGGCGCCGAACTCGTCGCGCATCACGCGGGCCCAGATGCGGCGGGCCGCGCGGAACTTCGCGATCTCCTCCAGCAGGGTGGTGCGGGCCACGAAGAAGAACGACAGGCGGGGCGCGAAGTCGTCCACGTCAAGTCCCGAAGCCACGGCGGCGCGCACGTACTCGATGCCGTTGGCCAGGGTGAAGGCGATCTCCTGCGCGGGCGTGGCCCCGGCCTCGGCCATGTGGTAGCCGCTGATGGAGATCGTGTTCCACTTCGGCACCTCGCGGTGGCAGTACTGGAAGACGTTGGACACCAGGCGCAGCGACGGCTTCGGCGGGAAGATGTACGTCCCACGCGCGATGTACTCCTTCAGGATGTCGTTCTGGATGGTGCCGGTCAGCTTGTTCGAGGGCACCCCCTGCTCCTCGCCGACCAGCTGGTACATCAGCAGCAGCACCGAACCGGGGGCGTTGATCGTCATCGACGTCGACACCTCGCCCAGCGGGATCCCCTCGAAGAGCACCCGCATGTCCTCGACCGAGTCGATGGCCACGCCGACCTTGCCCACCTCGCCGGCCGCGATCGCCTCGTCGGAGTCGTAGCCCATCTGCGTGGGCAGGTCGAAGGCCACCGAAAGGCCCATGGTCCCGGCGTTGATCAGCTGGTGGTAGCGCCGGTTGGACTCCGCCGCGGTCCCGAACCCGGCGTACTGCCGCATCGTCCACGGCTTGCCGGTGTACATCGTCGGGTACACCCCGCGGGTGAACGGGTAGGCCCCCGGCTCGCCGAGCTTGGCGGCCGGATCCCAGCCGGTCAGCGCGGACGGACCGTACACGGGCTCGATCGGCAGGCCGGACTCGCTCAGCGATGACACCTTCGGGCTCCTTAAGGCTACGGGGCTCGCGGCGAGGGTACGCGGCCTCCTTGACCGCAGGGTATTCGGTACCCCTTGAGGGCACCAACGGGTTGGCCTGAGGCGTGCGTCACCCGCCGACCCGCCTATACCACCAGCACCCCGCGATGCCCGGAACCCCCAAGCATCCGCGCGTGCGCTACGTATCGCTACGCATAGCGCACCGGCAACGCCTTTATCCCGTTGATCCACGCCGACCGCAGCCGCCGCACGTCCCCGTCCGGGGCCAGCCCGGGCGCCAGGTCGGCCAGCGCCTCGAACATCAGGTTGATCTCCATCTTCGCCAGGTTGGCGCCGAGGCAGTAGTGCGGCCCGCCGCCGCCGAAGCCGAGGTGCGGGTTGGGGTCGCGGGAGATGTCGAAGGTGTGGGGCTCGGCGATCACGCTCTCGTCGTAGTTGGCGGACGAGTACAGCATCACCACCCGCTGGCCGGCCTTGACCTCGACGTCGCCGACCATGGTGTCGACCGCGGCGGTGCGCTGGAAGGAGATGATCGGCGTGGCCCAGCGGACGATCTCGTCCGCGGCGGTCTTTGGCCGCTCCTTCTTATAAAGCTCCCACTGCGCGGGGTTGTCGAAGAAGGCCCGCATGCCGTGCGTGATGGCGTTGCGGGTGGTCTCGTTGCCGGCCACCACCAGCATCATCACGAAGAAGCCGAACTCGTCGTCGTTCAGCTTGCCGAAGCCGTCGCCGCGGTCGGCCTGGATGAGCTTGGTGACGATGTCGTCCTCGGGGTGCTCGCGGCGCTGCGCCGCCAGGCTCATCGCGTACATCAGCAGCTCGATGGAGGCGTTCTTGCCGTCCTCCTCGCTGACGTTCAGGTCCGGGTCGTCGTAGCCGGTCATGGTGTTCGACCACTCGAACAGCTTCCAGCGGTCCTCCTGCGGCACCCCGATCAGGTCGGCGATCGCCTGCAGCGGCAGCTCGCTGGCCAGGTCGACGACGAAGTTCCCGCTGCCGCGCTCCACCGCCTCGGCGACGATCCGCCGGGTGCGGTCCTTGAGCACCGACTCCAGCGCGTTGATCGAGCGCGGGGTGAAGCCGCGCTGGACGATGTTGCGCATCTTGGTGTGGTCCGGGGCGTCGGCGTTCAGCATGATGACCTTCTGCATGTCGAGGTCTTCGCGCGTCACGCGGGGGCCGAAGCGCACCAGGGCGGTGTTCGGCGAGGAGGCGAACAGCTCCGGGTGCGTGGAGACGTACTTGACGTCGGCGTGCCGCGAGGCCACCCAGTACCCGTCGTCACCGAACGGCTGCTGGGAGTCCGGGGTGGCGCACCACCACAGGCGCGCGGACCGCCGGAGCTCGGCGAACTCCTCGAACGGCATCCGCTCCTCGTACAGGTCCGGATCGGTGAAGTCCCGGTCGACCGGGATCTCGGGCTTGGTCGTGACGGACATGCGGGCGCCTCCCAGCCACGGGGTCTATCTGACGGTGCCTGATTCTGACGGGTTGTCAGCTACCGGTCGAAGGGCACGGTAATAACGTGTTCTATTTTTCGCAATAGCCATCCGACCTGCGCCCGTTACCTTGTCGCGACCTGGGCGGGCGCGGCGTATTTAAGCCAACGAATCTGTTGGCAAATCCCTCACATGGGCCGATGCTACCCATTCGGCGTCCGGGCCTTGAGGGGTTGGTCACACTCGGCTTGCGAGTCCGTTTTGTCCACTTGATGATCGTTAGCATGACCGCTGGCATCGAAGCCTGTCCGCATGTCAAGACCCATGCGCGCGGTAACGGTAGCCGTCTCGTCAGCTACTTCACCTGAGAGGCTGGGCATGGCAAGCGGAGCTCAGGGCGCCAAGGGCACCCTCTACCGCGGCCGGGAAGGCATGTGGAGCTGGGTCGCGCAACGCGTCACCGGCGTCCTCGTGTTCTTCTTCCTGTTCGCACACGTGCTCGACACGGCCCTGGTCCGCGTCAGTCCGCACACGTACAACCAGGTCATCGGCACGTACAAGAACCCCGTGGTGAACCTCCTCGAGGTGGGCCTGGTCGGCGCCGTCATGTTCCACGCCTTCAACGGCCTGCGGATCATCGCGATCGACTTCTGGAGCAAGGGGCCGAAGTACCAGCGCCAGCTCCTGTGGTTCGTCGTCGGTCTGTGGGCGGTGCTGATGCTCGGCTTCCTGGAGCCGATGATGCAGCACACCTTCCACGAGTGGTTCGGGTGGTAAGCCGATCATGAGTACTCACGTCTCCCTCGAACCGCCGCGCACCGGGAACCCCGGCCGCTCGCAGCGCATGCGGACCCGCAAGGGCCCGGGCAAGGTCACCCGCGGCAACTTCGAGCTCTACTCCTGGCTGTTCATGCGGGCCTCCGGGGTCCTGCTGGTCTTCCTGGTCCTGGGCCACCTGTTCATCATGATGGTCACCGACGGCGGCGTGGAGAAGATCGGCTTCGCCTTCGTGGCCGGCCGCTGGGCCTCGCCGTGGTGGCAGTTCTGGGACCTGCTGCAGCTGTGGCTGGCGATGATCCACGGCACCAACGGCATGCGCACCGTCATCAACGACTACGCCGACAAGGACCGCACCCGCGCGATCCTCAAGGGCCTGCTGTACACGGCCGCCGTGCTGACGATCGCGCTCGGCACCCTGGTCATCTTCACGTTCGACCCGAGTATCAAGGGCTAGGCGAGCGCATGGCACCTCAGATCCACACCTACGACACCATCATCGTCGGCGCCGGCGGCGCCGGGATGCGCGCGGCGCTGGAGTCCTCCAAGCGCAGCCGCACGGCGGTGCTGACGAAGCTGTACCCGACCCGCTCCCACACCGGCGCGGCGCAGGGCGGCATGTGCGCCGCGCTGGCCAACGTCGAGGACGACAACTGGGAGTGGCACACCTATGACACCGTGAAGGGCGGCGACTACCTGGTCGACCAGGACGCCGCCGAGATCATGTGCAAGGAGGCGATCGACGCCGTCCTGGACCTGGAGAAGATGGGCCTGCCCTTCTCCCGGACCCCCGAGGGCAAGATCGACCAGCGGCGCTTCGGCGGCCACACCAAGGAGCACGGCAAGGCGCCGGTGCACCGGTCCTGCTTCGCCGCCGACCGCACCGGCCACATGATCCTGCAGACGCTGTACCAGAACTGCGTCAAGCAGGAAGTCGAGTTCTACAACGAGTTCTACGTCCTGGACCTGCTGCTGCACGAGGACCCGGACGGCACCAAGTACGCCGCCGGCGTCGTCGCGCTGGAGCTGGCCACCGGCGAGATCCACATCTTCCGCGGCAAGGCCGTCATCCTGGCCACCGGCGGCTTCGGCAAGGTCTTCAAGACCACCTCCAACGCGCACACCCTGACCGGCGACGGCATGGGCATCGTCTGGCGCCGCGGGCTGCCGCTGGAGGACATGGAGTTCTACCAGTTCCACCCGACAGGCCTGGCGGGCCTGGGCATCCTGCTCACCGAGGGCGCCCGGGGCGAGGGCGGCATCCTGCGCAACGCCGACGGCGAGCGCTTCATGGAGCGCTACGCCCCGACCATCAAGGACCTGGCGCCCCGCGACATCGTCGCGCGCTCCATGGTCCTGGAGGTCCGCGACGGCCGCGGCGCCGGTCCCAACAAGGACTACGTCTACCTGGACCTGACGCACCTGCCGGCCGAGCAGATCGAGGAAAAGCTGCCGGACATCACCGAGTTCGCCCGCACCTACCTCGGCGTCGAGCCGACCACGGAGCTGGTGCCGGTGTACCCGACGGCGCACTACGCGATGGGCGGCGTGCCGACCAACGTGGCCGGCGAGGCGCTGGCCGACAACGACACCGTCGTCAAGGGCCTGTACGCGGCCGGCGAGGTGGCCTGCGTGTCGGTCCACGGCTCCAACCGCCTGGGCACCAACTCGCTGCTGGACATCAACGTCTTCGGCCGCCGCGCGGGCATCAACGCCGCCGAGTACGCGGTCGGCGCCGAGCTCAAGCCGCTGCCGGCCGAGCCGGAGCAGGCCGTGGTGTCGATGGTCGAGGGCCTGCGCAACTCCACGGGCCACGAGCGCGTGGCGCAGATCCGCTCGGAGCTGCAGACCACGATGGACCAGAACGCCGGCGTGTACCGCAACGACGAGACGCTGGCCCAGGCCGAGAAGGACGTCAAGGAGCTGCAGCGCCGGTACCAGGACGTCGCGGTCCAGGACAAGGGCAAGCGGTTCAACACCGACCTGCTGGAGGCCGTGGAGCTGGGGTTCCTGCTCGACCTGGCCGAGATCCTGGTCCTGGGCGCCCGCAACCGGACCGAGTCGCGCGGCGCGCAGGCCCGCGAGGACTACCCGACGCGGGACGACGTGAACTGGCAGAAGCACACGATGGCCTACCGGGAGAAGGACGGCGAGGGCGGTTACAAGATCCGCCTGGACTACAAGCCCGTCATCGTGACCCGCTACCAGCCGACGGAGCGTAAGTACTGATGAGCACCGCTACTGTGCAAGAGCACGTCGAGACGTCGGCCTCCGGCAAGGCCGGCATCGCGATGATGACCATCACGGTCCGCATCCGGCGCTACAACCCGGAAGTCGACGCCGCGCCGCACTGGGTCGACTACCAGGTCACCGCCGACCCGACGGCCCGCATCCTGGACTCGCTGCACAAGATCAAGTGGGAGCAGGACGGCTCGCTGACCTTCCGCCGCTCCTGCGCGCACGGCGTGTGCGGCTCGGACGCGATGCGGATCAACGGCAAGAACCGGCTGGCGTGCAAGGCCCTGGTGAAGGACCTGAACCCGAGTAAGCCGATCACCGTCGAGCCGATCCAGGGCCTGCCGGTGCTCAAGGACCTCGTGGTCGACATGGAGCCGTTCTTCCAGGCCTACCGCGACGTCAAGCCGTTCCTGATCGCGCACGGCAACGAGCCCACGCGCGAGCGGATCCAGTCGCAGAAGGACCGCGACCGCTTCGATGACACCACCAAGTGCATCCTGTGCGCGGCGTGCACCACGTCGTGCCCGGTGTTCTGGGCCGACGGGCAGTACTTCGGCCCGGCGGCGATCGTCAACGCGCACCGGTTCATCTTCGACTCCCGCGACGACGGGGCGAACGAGCGCCTGGAGATCCTCAACGACCGCGAGGGCGTGTGGCGCTGCCGGACCACGTTCAACTGCACCGAGGCGTGCCCGCGCGGGATCCAGATCACGCAGGCGATCGCCGAGGTGAAGCGGGCGCTGATCACCCGCCGAGTCATTTGATCTCTGAATGACCTGATATGCGACACTGGTCTGATCTGTAAAAGATGACCCGCCGGATGATGATTCCGGCGGGTCCTCCGCTTTTACGGGGAACGTTCGCGGGACGCTGGTCTGTGCCTGACGCCGGCCGATCCCGCGGCCGGCGGGGCCCTCGAGAAAGGGACCGACGATGCGCCGACTGGCCGCCGTCACCGCCACCGCATTCCTGTCCGCCGCCGCGCTGTCCGCCGGCGCCGCCACCGCTCAGGCCGCCAACGCCCACGCCACGCCCCGGTTCACCGTGCACGTGCTCGGCAGCGTGCATCTCAAGCGCGTGGACCGCATGAACGGCCGGACGCGTACCGCCTACCTGCTGTGCACGTCCACGTCGACCCACGGCTCCGCACCCGTCATCCACGGCCTCGGCGGCCTGAAGGACGCGACGTCGGCGTGCGAGGAGTTGGCCGCGGTGCACGGCCGGCTGGACACGCTGGCCGTGCACCCGGCGTGGATGGCGCCGGCCCTGGAGGCGCCGGTGGAGGTGCAGGCGGCCGGGACGTGGGAAGGACGGAAGGTCGCCTGGACCCACCGGTTCCCGAACGGCGGCTGGGTGACCAAGGCGACCGGGGACGTGTTCGCGTTCTGAGCCGGACGGCGATGGCGACGAACGGCTAACTCCGCAGCCCCCTGCGCGCGTTCTCCTCGGCGATCAGGCGCTCCACCTCGGCCCGGTCGTCGGGGTTCAGGGGGCTGAACTCGGCCGGCTCGCCGGGCAGCCCGCGGTTGCCGGAGCCGGCCCGCAGCCCGTCCAGGATGATGCCGACGAGCCGGTCGTTCAGCATCCGCGGGTCGATCCTCGGGGGCCGGCTCGACCCGCTACTGGAGAGCATCCCGGCCAGCATCTGGATCTCCAGGAAGCTGACATCGGGGCGCAGCTGCCCGGCCTCCTGCGCGCGCCGGTAGACCCCTTCGACGCCGTCGATGGCCTCCCGCATGGCGCCGGCCACCGCCGGGTCGTCGATCAGGTCCAGCCGCTCGCGGAAGATCACCGGCAGGGTGGGGCCCAGGCCGAGGCCGGCGACGGCCCGGACCAGGGCCTCCCAGGCCGGCGGGGCGTCGGGGGCCTCGGGGGCTTCGGGCCCGGCGGAGGCGGCCGCCTCGCGCGCCGCGGCGGCCATGCTCCCGAACAGGTCGACGAGCACTCCGCGCAGCAGCGCGTCCCGGTCCGGGAACCGGCGATAGAGGGTGCCGATGCCGACCCCGGCGCGCTTGGCGATCTTGTCCAGCGCGACGGTCGTGCCCTCCTCGACGAAGACCTCGCGCGCGGCGTCCAGCAGGGCCCGGCGGTTGTCCTCGGCATCGGCTCGCATGGCGCGCACTGTAGCGCCCCGGCCATAGCGGATGAAAATCCTCCACTTCCGCTACGCTGATCCGCGATAGTGGACGAAGTGCTCCGTTTAAGGTGGGGGATCACCCGATGACCGACACCCTGCACACACAGACCTCGGGCGGCTCCTCCGCGAGCGCCTCCGAGCAGCCCGAGAAGGACCCCAGGCGCTGGAAAGCCCTGATCTTCATAGCCGTGGCCCAGCTCATGGTGGTCCTCGACGGCACCATCGTCCCCACAGCCCTGCCGCCTCGCTCCATGCGGAGCTGATGGCTGCAGTTGCGTGTGGGCCCATTACGCCCTGCCCTGAAGCCCAGCGTTCCCTGGGCTTCTCCGACGGCAGCCGGCAGTGGCTGATCACCGGCTACACCCTGGCCTTCGGCAGCCTGCTGCTGCTCGGCGGCCGCGTCGCCGACTACACCGGCCGCAAGCGCGCCCTGCTGGTCGGCCTGACCGGCTTCGCCCTGGCCTCGGCGATCGGCGGCGTGGCCCCGGACTTCGCCGTCCTGCTCATCGCCCGCTGCCTGCAGGGGGCGTTCGGCGCGCTGCTCGCCCCAGCGGCGTTGTCGCTGCTGGCCACCACGTTCACCGAACCGCTGGAGCGCGCCAAGGCCTTCGGCCTGTTCGGCGGGGTCGCGGTCGGCGGCAACGCCATCGGGCTGCTGCTCGGCGGTCTGCTGACCGAGTACCTGAACTGGCGGTTCTGCCTGTACGTCAACATCCCGATCGCGGCGATCGCCCTGCTCGGCGGTCTGAAGGAGATCCGCGAGTCGCGCGCCGAGGGCCGCATGAAGCTCGACCTGCCCGGCGTGGTGCTGGTGGTCGGCGGGCTGGTCGCGGTCGTCTACGGGCTCGGCCAGGCCTCGACCGACGGCTGGGGGTCGGGCACGGTCCTGGGCTGCCTGATCGGTGGCATGGTGCTGCTGGCCGGGTTCCTGGTGGTGGAGTCCCGGGTGGAGGCGCCGCTGCTGCCGCTGCGGGTGCTGAAGTCCCGGACCCGCGGCGGCGCCTATCTCGCGGTCGGCACGGCGGCGGTGGGCATGTTCGCGCTCTTCCTCTTCCTGACGTACTACCTGCAGGACGTGAAGAAGTACTCGGCGGTCATGACCGGCGTGGCGTTCCTGCCGATGACCGCGGCCATCATGATCTCGGCGGTGCTGCTCGGCAGCCGGCTGGTGCCCAGGGTCGCCCCGCGCCTGCTGATGGTCCCCGGCATGCTGGTCGCGGCCGGCGGCCTGGCACTGATGACGACGGTCAAGCCGGACACCGGCTACGCGGTCGGCGTCCTGCCGGTGGAGGTGCTGGTGGGTCTCGGCCTGGGCCTGGTGATGGCCCCGGCGATGAACTACGCCACGCACGACGTCCGCCCCGAGGACGCCGGCGTCGCCTCGGCCACCGTCAACACCTCGCAGCAGGTGCTGGCCTCGGTCGGCATCGCGCTGTCCAACACCGTGGCGGCAAGCGCCACCACCTCGTACCTGAAGTCGCACCGGCCGTCGCCGACGCTGGTGAGCGACGCCGTGGTGCACGGCTTCACGACGGCCTCGGGGGTGGCGGCGGCGATCGTCCTGGGCGGCGCGGTGGTCGTCGCCCTGCTGATGAACACGGGCAAGCCGGACCCGTCGCGGCTCTCCACCGACGCTCCGAAGGCCGTGCACATCTGAGCACTGACAACACATTCGGCCGCTGACGCAACCCCCCGCGTCCGCCGCTTCGTCAGTGGGGTGACCACGGAGGGAGCGGCGGATGCGGGAAGTGCGTGAGCAGGAGTTCGACGAGTTCGTCCTCGCACGGCAGCAAAGGCTGCTGCGCACGGCGTATCTGTTGTGCGGGGACTGGCACCTGGCCGAGGACCTGACGCAGAACGCGCTGGCGAAGGTGTACACGGCATGGAACCGGATCCAGCGCGTCGAGCAGATCGACGGGTATGTGCACCGGATCCTGTTCCGTACCTACGTCGACACCTATCGGCGTCGCCGGAAGCGGGAGATCTTGAGCGCGGCGGTCCCGGACGTCGCCGGCACTGGTATTGCCAGCGACGTCCGGTTGACTCTACTGTCCGCGCTGGCCGAGGTCACCCCCCGCTACCGCGCCGTGCTGGTCCTGCGGTTCTGGGAGGACCGCAGCGTCGACGAGACCGCCGACGCGCTCGGCATCTCCGCGGGCTCGGTGAAGTCGCACACCCACCGTGGTCTCCACCAGTTGCGCTCGGTCCTCGGGGACCAGGCGCTGGATCTCATCGGGAGCTGAGGAGGCCTTGATGCAGGAGACGGATGTCGGGAGGGTGTTCGCCGCGGTGGCGCCGGAGACGGTGCCGACGGTCGGCGGCCTGCCCGAGCGGGCCAGGGCGCTGGGACGCCGGCAGCGGCGGCGGCGCGCGGCGATGACGGGCGGCGGCGCGGGACTGGCGCTGGCGGGGGTGGTCGGGGCGGTGGTGACGCTCGGCGGGTTCGGGGCGGGGCGGGCGGAGTCGGCTTCGCCGGGTCCGGGGTGGCAGAGCAACGCCGGGCCCAACCCGGGTCCGACGCACGGAGCGCCTTCGCCTCCGCCGTCGGCGCCCACGTCTGCGCCCACTTCGGCGCCCCCGTCCACGCTCACGCCCGCGAATGGCCTGCCGCCGGGGACAGATCAGGCCACCGACGACCCGGGCGCGGACGCGAAGGTCCTGGCCGCGATCAAGGCCGCGCTGCCGGCCGGGGACCGGGACAAGCCGACGTTGTACCGTGCCGCCTCGACACCGAAGAACGGCTACGGCGCGGAGTACAACTGGGGCCCGCGGAGCCAGGAGACGGTGTTCGACATCTCGGTCGGGCCCATCGCCCCGGTACTGCCCGGCGAAACCCCGACCATGTGCCAGGCCGACTTGAAGCACTGCACGATAGGAAACGCGACGCTGCACGGAAACCCGGTCGTCTGGCAGTACTACTACGGGAGCCTCAGCAACCCGACCCTGAACATCTACGACTACAAGGCGATGGTCGGCTACCTGCTGTCGCCCACGGGGCCGAACGCATCGCGGCTGCCCGGACTGGCCGAGCTGAAGGACGTGGGGCTGAACGAGCAGGTGGCCTCGGCACTGCTGGCCGCCTGGAAGCGGCAATAGGGCAGAACCCGCCCTACAGCCAGCCTCGCTGCTGCGCCGCCCGGATCGCCTCAGTGCGGTTCCGGGCGGCGGTCTTCTGGATGCAGGCCGACAGGTAGTTGCGCACCGTGCCCTCCGACAGGTGCAGCCGCCGCGCGACGTCGGCGATGGTCGAGCCGTCGGCGGAGGCCGCGAGCACATCGCGCTCCCGCGGCGTCAGCGGATTCTCCCCGGCGGCCAACGCGGCAGCCGCCAGATCCGGATCGATGACCCGCTCCCCCCGCAGCACCTTGCGAATGGCCGCGACCAACTCGGCCACCGGCGCGTCCTTCACAAGGAACGCCGAAGCCCCCGACTCCATCGCCCGCCGCAGAAACCCGGGCCGCCCGAACGTGGTCAGGATGATGATGCGCACATCCGGCATCGCCCGGTGCAAAGCGTCGGCGGCATCCAGCCCCGACATCCCCGGCATCTCGATGTCCAGCAACGCGACCCGCACATCAGCCGCCTTCGCCGCCGCGAGCACCTCATCACCGCGCCCGACCTCGGCGACGACCTCCAGATCGTCCTCGAGATTGAGCAGCGTCGCCAGCGCACCCCGCACCATGGCCTGATCCTCGGCGAGCAGGAGACGGACGACATCGGCAGAGGCGGCGGTCATGGGGCCAACCTACCGCCGGCCTCGCACGCCGGCCGCCACACCGACCAGCAACGTGGTCCCGGCCGAGCACGCAAGCAACCCTCGCCACCATCGCTCACCCCGCCCCGATCCCCCGCGCCGGCGCCGCCGCCACCAGCCGGAAGTCCCCATCCTTCCCGCCCACCGAAAGCCGCCCCCCGACCGCGTCCAGGCGCTCGCGCAGCCCGGTGAGGCCGTGGCCGCCGCAGGCGTCGGTGGCGCTGACCGTCGCGGCCAGGCCGCGGCCGTCGTTGCGGACGGTGAGCACCATCTCGTCGCCGCTGCGGGTCAGGGTCACCTCGACGCGGGCCGCCGCGCTGTGGCGGATCGCGTTGGTCACCGCTTCGCGCAGGCTCCAGGCCAGGGCGGCTTCGCTCTGGGCGTCGAACTCGCCGGTCGCCGCCGCCACCTCCGGGGACGCGTCGAGCTTGATGCCGGCCGCCTCCAGGGCCACGTGTGCCGACGCCACCTCCACCGCGAGGGTCGCCCGGCGGTAGCCGCTCACTGCTTGGCGGATGTCGGTCAGGGTCTGGCGGGAGACCTGCTCGATCTCCTCGACCTCTTTCAGGGCCGCGTCCAGGCGCGGGGTGGGGCCGTCCGGTGCCGCGGCGCGGGACTTGGCGAGCATGCGCTGCGCCAGTTCCGCCTTCAGGGTGATGGTCGCCAGGGAGTGGCCGGTCAGGTCGTGGAGGTCGCGGGCCAGGCGCAGGCGCTCCTCGTTCGCCGCCAGGCTTGCCACCTGGGTGCGGGCTTCGCGCAGTTCGCCGATCAGGAGCGCCATCTGGCGGATGCCGAGGGTGGACATGCCCGCGAAGAAGATCGGGAAGGCCAGGGTCAGCCAGGTGGAGAAGGAGCGGTTGGCGCTCGTGAGCAGGATGCAGACGGTCATCATGCCCAGCGCCGCGAGAACACCGCGGAAGGCCGACCCGTCGCGGATCGACAGGCCCAGGCCCGCCCCCGCGCCGACGTACACCCACATCCCGACCAGGTCCGGGTAGATCCAGACACTGGTCACCAGTGCGAGCGCGGCCATGACCGCCAGGATCGGCAGCACCCCGCGCGGGGCCTCGTTGACCACGCCGACCGACCCGGTCTTCGGGTACACCGCGTTCGCCAGCCAGCAGTACGCCACGACGAACACCGCGACCAGGCCGTAGACCAGCAGCTTGAAGCTCTGCGCATGGCTGGACCCGGCCACCTTCGCGACCGGGTCGATCAGGTAGAACAGCCAGACCGCGGCGAACAGCCACTTGTACCGGCCCGGCTGTCCCACCCGCGGATGCCGCATCTGGGGAGGCGCGTCCGCGGACGCAAGACGGCCGGCCCATTCCGCCGCGCCGGCCATCCCCTCCTCGGCCGCCGCCGGCGGCCCCTCGGCCGACCGCTTGCTCCACACGTCCATCACCTCCGTATCGTGCCTCCCCTAGGGGATCCCTCCGCAATTCGTCACTGTTCCTTCGCCGACCGGTACGAGGCCACCGCCAGCAGCGCGAACAGCACGCCCCACGCCGCGACCACCGCGATCGACATCGCCGAGACCTTGCCGGTGGCCAGGATGTCCGTCCCCAGCTTGTGGGCCTGGTAGGTCGGGAACCACTTGCCGATCTTCTCCAGCGTGCCGCCGAGCGGGAACCACAGGCCGCCCAGGATCGCCATCGGGAAGAACGTCAGCATCACGGCCGGCTGCGCGGTCTCCGGGTCGAAGCGGTAGCCGATCGCCACCGCCAGCGAGACGAAGGTCATCGAGACCAGCCACAGGATCACCGCGTTCGCGACCCACTTCCAGGCCGGCATCTCGACATGGTTGAGGAACGCGCCGATGCCGAACACCACCAGCACCGACGGGATGGTCGTGGCCAGCGAGGTGACCACCTTGGCGAAGACGTACCCCCAGCCCGGCAGCGGGGTCAGCCGCAGCTGCCTGGTCCAGCCGGACTTGCGCTCGGTGGCGATCCGGATCGAGTTGTTCATCAGGGCCCCGGCGAACGCGCCGTAGGTGGCCATGGCCAGCATGTAGTAGGCCTTGAAGTCGACCCCGTCGGCCTGGGTGCTCTGCTTGCCGATGATCAGGTACAGCGCCGCCGGCATCGCGATCGCGAAGATCAGGTACCGGCCGTTGCGCATGACCCGCAGCACGTCCAGCTTGGTGAGCGTCAGCGTGGCGTTCATCGCGCCGCCTCCAGGGTCGCGGTGTCGGTGTCCCCGACGGAGTTGTCCTCGGCCGTGATCGCCAAGAAGGCCTGCTCCAGGCCCAGCGCCTGGATCTCGATGTCGGCCGGCCGGTATCCGGCGTCCAGCAGCGCGTACAGCGTGGCGTCCGAGTCGGAGGTCTGCAGCCGCACGATGTCCGCCTGCCGCTCCACGTTCACCAGGTTCGGCAGCCGGTACAGCACCGCGTCCTGCACCCCGGGGAGCCGGAACGACAGCCGCTTGGCGCCGGCGCTGGCCTTGATGTCGGCCGCCGAGCCGTCGGCGAGCAGCCGGCCCTTGTTGATGACGATGACCCGCTCGGCGAACTGGTCCGCCTCTTCCAGGTAGTGCGTCGCGAACAGCACCGTCTTGCCCTCGTAGGCACGCTCGCGCATGGTCGCCCAGAACGCCTGGCGGTTCTCCACGTCCATCCCGGTCGTGGGCTCGTCCAGCACGATCAGCGGGCTGTCGCCGATGATCGCCATCGCGAACTGCACGCGCTGCTGCTGGCCGCCGGACAGCTTGTCCACCCGGCGGTCGGCCAGGTCGGCGATGTTGGCCCGCTTCAGCGCCTCGGCGACCGGGATCGGCCGCGGGTGCAGCTTGGCCCACAGCTCGACCTGCTCGCGCACCGTGACGTCGCTCATCAGGCCGCCGGACTGCAGCATCGCGCCGACCATGCCGCCCTTGATGGCCTCGGCGGCGGTCCCGCCGAACAGCGCCACCCGGCCGGAGTCGGGCCGGCTCAGGCCCAGCAGCATGTTCAGCGAGGTGGACTTCCCGGCGCCGTTCGGGCCGAGGAAGGCGATGGTCTGGCCGGGCTGCAGGGTCATGGTCAGGCCGTTGACGGCGTGGACCGGGCCCTTGGGCGAGTGGAAGGTCTTGCTCACGTTCTCGAACTCGACTACCGCCCCGTCCGGGCTTCGAGCGTCTCGTGGCATCTCAGTCGTCCCCAGTGTCCTTCGGAAGGTGTGTGACCTGCTGCGTGGTGGCTTCCCGTGCGAGATCAATGACACCACCGCGACCTGGGCCGGGACCATGGTGAAAGCTCGTGAAAACCGCATGACAGCTGTCATGGACGGCACTGTGAAAACCTCATGGGGCGCCCGGGAGGAACCGCACCGGGCGCCCGCGATACCTAGCCGGCCAGCACCGATCTGTACAACTCGCTGACATGGGCGGCCTGCTCGGCGACCCCGTACCGCTCCAGCGCCCCCGGCGGCGCCGAGCGGTCCACCGGCTTCAGGTCCGCCGCGCAGCGCAGCGCGGCGACGAACGCGTCGGGGCGCGAGGGCACGCGCGCCGCCCGGTCCCCCAGGCCCGGCAGGCCGTCCAGCGCCGGGGAGTCGGAGTAGACCGCCGGCAGCCCGCAGGCCACCGCCTCCAGCGGCGCCAGCCCGAAGGTCTCCGACGGCGAGGGCGAGGCGAACACGTCCATCGCCGAGAGCAGGTCCTTGATCTCCAGCATCCCGCCCCCGACGTCCCCGGTGAAGTGCACGCGGCCGGGCATCAGCTCGGCGGCCAGCCGCTGCAGCCGGGCCCGGTCCGGGCCGGCCCCGACGATCAGCGCGATCGCGCCGTCGATCCGGCCGGCGGCCTCGATGAGCACCTCGAAGTGCTTGTCCGGGTCCAGCCGGCCGACCCCGCCGATCACGAAGGCGTCTTCGTCGATGCCCAGGATCTTGCGGACCAGGGCGCGCGCGTTCGGGTCGAAGCGGAACTCGCGGATGTCGATGCCGTTCTCTATCACCTCCACCCGGTCGATCCGCCAGGCCCGCAGGTAGTCCGCGACGGCCTGCGAGACCGCTATCGTCACCCGGCCCATGCGCTCGGAGGCCCGGTACATGGCGCGCACGCCGAGCCGGTCCTTGGGCCGGCCCTCGATGAGCTCGCGGCCCAGCGAGTGCTCGGTGGCCACGATGGCCCGGACGCCGGCCATCCGCGCGGCCAGCCGGCCGTACAGGTGGGCCCGGTACAGATGGGTGTGCACGAGGTCGAAGCCGCCGTCGCGGATCAGCTTCACCAGGTGCATCAGCGAGGCCATGTCGCGGTTGGACGGCATGCGCAGGTCGTGCACCCGGAACCCGTCGGCCCGGATCCGCTCCCCGACGCGGCCGCCCTCGGTCAGGCACGCCACCTCGCACTCCTCGGGCAGGTGCTGGAGCAGCGTGGCCAGCTGGCGTTCGGCGCCGCCGGAGGCCAGGCCGGTGATGACGTGCAGGATTTTGGACATACGGGGCCGCCTTCCTTGCCCCCGCTGCCTGGACGCGGGCGGACGGCCGGCCACGGGCCTGCGCCGTCGCGGACGCCGGCGCGGGGACGGGCCGTGGGCTGAGGTCCGGGCCGGGCCCGGGCCGGGAGTGGAGACACCCGCGGCGGAATCAGAGGTTTGATCCGAGGATAGGCGGCGATATCGGATAGGACCCCCCGAAGGCCGTGCGCGCGCACGGCAGAATACGCCCCTGCCATCGGTTCCCCCCGGAATCCGCGCCTCGATCCGCTGCGGAATCCGCCGTCGGCCGTCCCCATAGCCGGATCCTAAGAGGCCTCATTTATGTTGACAACGGCACCGGAGGGCGACAGGTTCAACTCCGTCCGGTGTTCGGCGCATGTCAACCGTTTCCGGTTCGGGGCGGATCAGCGGGCGATCAACGGGTGATCGCCCGCCGCACGACGATCGCCCTGCGTGGAGCGCCATCGCAAAGAATTGAGAAACCTCAGCGGTGCGACGACGGTCCGCCCAGCAGACCGCCCAACAGCGATCCGTCAGAACCCGAGGTGGCCGTGCCGTCCGGCGACCCCGACGCGGCGCCGCCGCTCGGCGTCCCGGGCCCGCTCGGCGAGTTCGGACTACTAGTAGTGGCGCCCTGCGTCCCGGTCGGAGGGTACGGCGAGGACGTCGCCCCTCCGGTCGGCGTCCCGGAGGAGGCCCCGGTGGGGCTGCCGCCGCCGGCCGCCGGCCCGTCGGCCGTGCCGGCCTGGCCGCAGACCACCTTGTCCTGCGCGGCGTACGAGCTGTGGAAGACCTCGCGGACCGGGTTCTGCCCGGCCTTGGTGAGGGTGCGGGTGACGTCGACCTGGAAACCCGGGACACCGTCGTTCGCCACGCAGGAAGCGGCCGAGGAGTACGTGGTCTTCGGCTGCACCAGGGCGTAGTGCGGCGAGGTGTCGGTCTGCACCGAGTCGTACGCCTTCTGCCCCAGCACCGCGACGGTCACCGCGTTGTCGGTGGAACTGGTCCAGAGGTAGACCGGAGCGCCGGAATCGTTCTGGAACTTCAGATCCACGTCGGGATACGACACCGCGGCCTCCATCCCGGGCGGGAAGTGGTCGGTCACGGTGGCGTGCGGATGGTGCTCGACATCCTTGAGCCCGGCCAGATACTCGGCGTTGAACAGCGCGGTGGCGACCAGCGAACTGCCGGCGCCCGCGTCCTGCGCCGATGCGGCCGATCCGGACTGGCCGGAGACCGGGATGAAGCCGTCGGCGGCCGTCCGCGCGCCGAGCACCTGGTTCAGGCTGAACACCTGGCCCGGCTGCAGGATCTGGCCGCGCACCAGGTCCGCCGCGTGCTTGACGTTGGCGGTGCGCTGCGTGGCGGCGCTGAAGGGCGCGGTGTACAGGCCCATCACGTCGCGGATCCCGAGCGCCTGCGCGGCCTCGGTGGTCAGCGCCGGCGGCAGCGGGCCGATCGGCACGGTCGCCACGCGCTGCGCCGAGGAGGTCTTCGTCAGCACCGGCAGCACCGCGTTCTGGATCGCCTCGGGCGCGTACCCCACGCCGTCCTTGCCCGGCACCAGCACCGGCTGGCCGCCGGAGACCGCGAACGAGGCGTCGGTCGGCGGCTGCTCCAGCTTGGCCAGCGCTTCGTGGTCGAGTTCGGCGCGGATCCCGGCGCCGTCCAGCTTGGGCGCCAGGCCGCCGTGGCCGTCCGGCTCGATCGCCAGGTGCCGCCCCAGGATCGCGGGCTTCAGAACGGTCTTCACGCCGCCGGTGATCAGGGTGACCGAGCCGGACATCGCCGGCCGCGCGAAGTCCTGCATCGCCTGCGCGACGGCCGCCGGGGTGACGGTCGGCTGGACGTTCTGGACCGCCAAAGCGACCGGCGCGGCGGGGAAGGCGCCGCGGGACGTCGATGCCGGGGCTGGTGCGTATGCCGGGGCCGGTGCGTATGCCGGGGCCGGGGTGTCGGCCGGAGCTGGGCCGCCTGCCGGAGCGGTCACGGGGACCAAGTCCGGCGCCGGGGTCGAATCGGACGGGAACGGCGTGGAAGGCGTGCTTTCGATATCGCTTGGGGAATCCGTCGCGGAAGGTGTCGACGAGGACGTGGCAGATGGTGTCGCAGATGGCGTCGCAGAGGGCTGTTTCGCGTGCGCCGCGGTGGAATGGTGCGTGGGCGACAGCGCGGGTTTCGCCGGCGCCACCGCATAAGCGGCCGGAGCCGTCGGCAGGACCCCGGGTGCCCCGATCGCCGCCAAACGCGCCGAGGAGACCCCGTCGTCGAACGCCGAGACCACGGCGTCCACCGCCGCGTCGACATCGATCGTCCGGCCCGGCCGCGGCGCGATCGGGGTCGGCACGCCGCCGGGGAAGATGACGCTCCCGTCCACCATCGGCTTGTCGAACCCGGCGGTGAGGCTGGTCAGCGCGGCCTTCAGGGCGGTGCGGTCGACGCTCACCTTCAACGGCACCTCGCGGCCGCCCCCGGCCAGCGCCGGGATGGCGACCGCCGGGTCGGTGCGGCCCGCGGCCGCCGCGGCGACCGTGCCGGCGTAGTCGATGTGCAGGCCGGACGTGTCCGGCGGGAGCTGGAACGTGGCGCCGTCGGCGGTCAGCCGGATCGGCGCGTTCAGCGTCGGGGCGAGCGCCGCGGACAGCTTGGCCTCGGCGGCGGTGCTCGACAGGCCGCCGATGCCGACGCCGTCCACGACCGTGCCGTTGGGGACCTGGCCCTCGAAGGCGAGGGCGGCGCCGTACAGCGCGCCGAACGCCAGCACGACCGCCAGCCCCGACACCAGCGCCACCCGGCCGCGCCGGCTCCCGCGCCGGGAGCGGTGGTGGTCGGGATGGTGGTCGGACCAGTGGCGGGTCGACAGGATCTTGGTGTCGTCGTCGCTCGAGCCGGAGCGCGTGCGGCCGGCCGCACGCGCCGGGGCGGGCACGGCGCCAGCCCGCGGGGGCGCCGCGGCGGCCGGACGAGCCGATGCCGCCGACACTGCCGCTGCCGCTGCCGCTGCCGATGCCGATGCCGCCGGAGCCGACGCGGCGCCCGCGGTCCCCCGCGGTGCCGGAGCGGTCCGCGGCGGCGGCACCGGCCGGGTGACCGCGGGCGCGGTGCGCCGGAAGTCCGACGCGTGGATCGCGGCCGCGCCCATCGGCACCAACGACTCGGTCGACGGATCGTAGAACGAGGACTCGCCGGACGAGTCGTGGAAGATGCCGCCGAGATAGCGCATCCCGACCGGGCTGCGGCGCGCGGCGTCGTAGCCGGGAACCTGCGTCGGCACGCCGTAGCGGCCGGCGGGCGGTGCGCTCGGCCCGTACTGGCCGGGCGCCGGCGCCGGCGCGGGCTGCGCGGCCTCGGGTCTGGCGGGGCCGGGGCCCTGCGCGGGCACGGTCGGCCTCCCGGCCGCTCCGGCCGCTCCGGCCGCCCCGGCCGGGGCGGCCCCGCCTGCCACCCCGGGCCCGGCACCGGTCGGGACGCCGGCGGCGCGCTGCGCCTGCAGCTCGCGACCGATGGCGTCGAAGTCCCCGAAGAACTGCTCGACGGTGTCCGACAGCAGGTCCGCCTCGGCGCGGCTGGCCAGGTCCGGCGGCACCGACGCGGTGAGCCGCGCCGAGCGCTGGAAGGTCCGCACGCCGCCGAACGCGGCGCCGGGCATCGGCACGACCATCGTCGCGGTGGTCAGCGCCAGCACGTCGCCGGGCAGCGCGGTCGCCTTCGCCGGGCTCACCCGGTGCAGCATCTGCGAGGCCTCGACGATCTCCTCGATCGCGGCGTCGCCGCGCAGCGTGGTCGAGGGCACCGGCGGGCTCTCCGGCAGCTTGATCCGCAGCAGCGCGCTGGCCTGCTCGGCGGGCACCACACGCAGCGGTCCCTCGGTCGGCCGCCATTGCGGATCCCATTGCGGATCCCCGCCCGGGGCCGCGGCCGCACCGCCGCTGAAGGCGTTCGGCCCGGGGTGCGAGAAGGCTCCCGGGCGCGGCGTCTCGGCCGCGTCGGCGGGACCGGCGTAGCGCTGCGCCGGGAAACCGCCGGAACTGCTCAGCGCGTCCACGCCGCCGAAGCCGGACAGGATGCCGGTCCCGTAGTCGCCGCCCGCGCCGTAGCCGGGCACCTGCCCGGCACCGCCGTCGCGGAAGAGCGAGGCGTCGTGGAACCCGGTCGAACCGGGGCCGAACGCGGGCTCGACCGGCGGCGGCACCTGCGGCACCTCGTCGCGGAACAACGGCACGCCGCCGAACCCGTAGTCGGGTTGCCGGTCGGGGTCCATGTCGTCTGCTTGGCGTCGGGGAAACTCGTCGTTCAAAATCGGTCGCCTCTGTCAAGGTCGGTCGCGCAGGGCCATCGGGCAGTGCCTACTAGCTGTGCCATCTAGCAGCGCGCCACCGGCCACCGAGAGTATTGCTCCGATCACAGTACTGTGATCTGCGGTGGTCACAGAGGCGTACGGGTGACATTGCCACGGCCATGCGGCGCTGACCCGCCGGAATCCGGCGCGGCTTCACTCGATCGAGCGAGTGTGATTCCGCCTCAAGTCCGGTGACGAATTCACCGGTTCTGACGGTTTTGTTACTTGCCGACGCTCAGCGAGAGCGGCTGACCGTCTTATCGGCGAGCCGATCGGTGAGCTGCCACTGATACACCAGCACCGCGATCCCGAAGGCGATGACAAGGCCCCCACAAACGAAGAACTGCGCCGAGGACGTGTTCGCCAGGATCACGTCGCCGCGGTGGCCGACCCCGAGCATCAGCACCGCGACGACCAGCAGCCAGCCGCCGGCCGCGATGCCCACGGCCCGCGGCGCGCGCAGCAAGGTGCCGCCGACCAGAAGAAGCGCCGTGAGCAGCACCAGGCCGATCACGGAGCCGAGCGGGAAAGCGAAGCCAGCGGAGCCGCCGCCGACGGCGGACGTCGGGTCTCCGGCGTCCAGCAACCGCGGCCCCGAACCGCCGACGCGCACCGTGTAGCCCTGGATCATCGAGCCGATCAGCCCGACCACGACACCGGCCCCGCCGAGCCCGGACAACAGCGAGACGCGTCCGCGCGCGGACTCGGTGCCGAGCACCGCCGCCGCCACCAGACCCACCAGGCCGACCAGACCGGCCAGCACCACGACCACCGACACGCCGACCTCCGCTGCGCCCGAAACGTCCATCAGTCCTGGGAGACCGCGTCCGCGGCCCCGTCGGCATCGGCGTCGGCGTCCGCGATCCCGAGGCCGGCGAACAGGTCCTTCTCCAGTTCGGCGTCCGACCGCTCGGCGACGCCCTTCACCAACTGGTAGTACTCGTGCGCCATGAACTCCATGCCGATCGAGTTCGACAGCGCGAAGAAGCCCTGCTCCATCGAGATCTGCGTGGGGTAGGCGTGCATGCCCGCGCGCTTGTTCTCCATGTACGCGCTGCCGTCGATGCCGGTGGTCACCAGCGAGTCGTCGGTCCCGAAGGGCAGGTCGTCGACCGATTCCACGGCCATGAAGTCGCTGGACTCCCCGGCCTCCTTCAGCGCGCGGATCCCCTCGGCGAGCACCGACTTCGGCATCGCGGTCCAGTAGATCTTCGCGACCTCCCAGGCCGCGCCGTGCTCGGGCGCGAAGGCCGGGTCGGCGGCCAGTTCCGCGGCGCGCATCGCGACCCGGTGCGCCTGGATGTGGTCCGGGTGGCCGTAGCCGCCGTTCTCGTCGTAGGTGATCAGCACCTGCGGCCGGATCTCGCGGACCACCTTCACCAGGTGTCGGGCGGCCTCGTCGAGGTCGGCGGTCCAGAACGCGTGCGGCCGGTCGTTGGCCGGGGTCCCCATCATCCCGGAGTCCCGGTAGCGGCCCACGCCGCCGAGGAAGCGGTGATCGGCCACGCCGAGCGCGGTCATGGCGTTGACCAGCTCCACCACCCGCACGTCGGCCAGCCGGTCCTCGCGGTCGGCGGCCAGGTGCGCCAGCTCCGGAACCAGCACCTCGCCCTCCTCGCCGGCGGTGCAGGTGACCAGCGTGACGTGCACGCCCTCGGCGGCGTAGCCGGCCATGGTCGCGCCGGTGGTGATCACCTCGTCGTCCGGATGGGCGTGGACGAGCAGCAGCCGCCTGGCGGCCTTGGGGCTCGCCGGGGACACGGCTGCCTTCGGCTGCGCGGTCGTGTTCGCGGTCATAGGGCAAGCGTACGCACACTTCCCCGCCGCTCCCGGAACGTTCACGTGACAGCCGGGCCGAATAGCATGACGGCATGGCTGACATCTCCTTTCCGCGGCACTCGGCCCGGACCCAGCGCTTCACCCTCGGCGTGCCGCGGGCGTTCAGCATCGCCCCGAACGGCACCCGGATCGCGTTCCTGCGCGGCAAGCACGGCACCGACACCGCGACGTGCCTGTGGGTCTTGGACCCGGCCAGCGGCCGGGAGCGGCTGGTCGCGGACCCGGTGGCGCTGCTGGGCGGCGAGGGCGAGGAGCTCACCGAGGAGGAGAAGGCCCGCCGCGAGCGCTCGCGCCAGGGCGCGGCCGGCATCGTCGGCTTCGCGGTGGACGCCGAGGTGCGGCACGCGGCGTTCGCGCTGTCCGGGCGGCTGTTTGTGGCGGACCTCACAGCGCCCGACGGCGCTCAGGCGGTCCGTGCCCTGGAGACCCCGGCCGGCGTGGCCGACCCGCGGCCGAACCCGGCCGGCACGCATGTGGCGTACGTCGCCGCCGGCGCGATGCGGGTGATCGGCATCGACGGCTCCGGCGACCGCGCGCTGGCCGAGCCGGAGACGGACACCGTCACCTACGGTCTGGCCGAGTTCATCGCGGCCGAGGAGATGGACCGCTTCCGCGGCTACTGGTGGGCCCCGGAGGGCGACCGGCTGTTCGCCGAGCGCGCAGACGAGGCGCCGATCCAGACCTGGTTCATCGCCGACCCGGCGAACCCCGGCAAGGAGCCGGCCGCGGTGCGCTACCCGGCCGCCGGGACGGACAACGCCGCGGTCTCCGGTGTGGTGCTCGGCCTGGACGGCTCGCGGGTGGACGTGGCGTGGGAGGAGGCTTCGCCCTACCTCACCACGGTGCACTGGTCGGCCGGCGGCGACCCGGTGCTCGGCCTGATGAACCGCGCGCAGACCCGCATCACCTATGCGCTGCTCGACCCGGACACCGGCATGGTGACCATGCACAGCGAGGAGTCCGACCCGCGCTGGGTGGACATCGTCCCGGGCACCCCGGCCTGGATTTCAGGCGCCGACGACGGCGACGAGGAGCCGTCCGCGGCGCTGGTCACGGTCGGCGGGCGCGGGGGCGCGAACCGCGTCCTGCTCGACGGCGAGCCGCTGACCCCGCCGGAGCTCCAGGTGCGCGCGGTGCTGTCGGTCGGCGAGCACGGCGTGCAGTTCACCGCCAGCGCCGACGACCCGGCCGAGGTGCACGTGTTCCTGGCCTCTCGCGACGGCGTGGTCCGCCAGCTCACTGAGACGTTCGGCGTCCACTCCGCGGCCTTCGGCGCGGACCTGGCCGTGGTCAGCTCGAGCTCGTTCTCCGAGCCCGGCACGACGGCCCGCGTGGTGCGCCTGGACGAGGACGGCGACGCCAAGGACCTGTGCACGGTCCGGAACGTCGCCGACACGCCGGATCTGAAGCTCAACGCGACCATGGTCCGGCTCGGCGAGCGGGGCCTGCGCGGGGTGCTGATCCTGCCGACCGGCCACGTGCCGGGGACGAAACTGCCGGTGCTGCTGGACCCCTACGGCGGCCCGCACGCGCAGCGCGCGCTGGCCTCGCACAACATGCACCTGGCCTCGCAGTGGCTGGCCGACCAGGGCTTCGCGGTGCTGGTCGTGGACGGCCGCGGCACGCCGGGCCGGGGCCCGGAGTGGGACCGCGCGATCTACCGCGACTTCGCCGGCCCGGTGGTGCAGGACCAGGCCGACGCCGTGCAGGCGGCGGCCGCCCAGAACCCGGACCTGGACCTGGCGCGCGTGGCGATCCGCGGCTGGTCCTTCGGCGGCTATCTGTCGGCGCTGGCCGCGCTGCGCCGCCCGGACGTGTTCCACGCCGCCGTCGTCGGCGCCCCGGTCACCGACCAGCACCTGTACGACACCTGCTACACCGAGCGCTACCTGGGCCACCCGGACGCCGAGCCGGACGTCTACCGCCGCAACTCCGTGGTGGTCGGCACCGAGCCGAGCGGCTGGGCGCAGCAGCACCGGCCGCTGATGCTGATCCACGGCCTGGCCGACGACAACGTGGTGGTCGCGCACACCCTGCGCCTGTCCTCGGCGCTGCTGGCCGAGGGCCGGCCGCACGAGACGCTGCTGCTGTCGGGGGTCACGCACATGACCCCGCAGGAGGTCGTCGCGGAGAACCTGCTGCTGCTGCAGGTCGACTTCCTCAAGCGGTCCCTGGGTTAGTCCCTAGGGGGTAAACCCCGCCGCGGGGGGCCCCGCCCCCCCCCCCCGCGGGGGGGGGGCCCCCCCCCCCCCGCGGGGGGCCCCCCCCCCGGGGGGGGGGGGGCCCCGGGGGGGGGGCGGGGGGGGGGGGAGGGGTTCA